>PBZV01000027.1 GCA_002730325.1 Nitrososphaerota archaeon | reverse complement strand
GTATTACATTAGATGATAGAGGGATTTTTGAGAAAAATATGTATCAATCAAAAGAAGATTTAAAAAATAAATTTATGATAACAAAAAATCCCCGATATGCTCCTGGTCTTTACAGACTACATGTGGAATTTGTCAAAAATAACTCCAAGTAATTAATTTTAAGTTAAAAATCTCAAAATACAAGTTCAGAGAGATGGGTTATTTTATGTATATTTCAGAATAAGTATAAAAACAAAAAATTATTCGGAAGATAGATTAACCACATTTTGCTTTTGAAATTATTCATGGCAACTTTTAATGTAAATGTAACAATCGAAAACAAACCTGGAATCAGTGATCCTGAAGGTGAAACCATTCTAAATGATTTAGTTCTTAGAGGAAATTATGAATCTGTTTCAAAAATAAAATCTGCAAAAATGCTAAGATTTACAATTGAAGAAAACAGTAGAGAATCTGCACAATTAAAGGTCCAAGAAATTTGTGATGAAGTAAGAATTTACAATCCTTTAGTAAGTAAAGTCACATTTGATATATTTGATGCCTAAGCGATCTAAATTCTGATATAAAAAAANCCNTTTCTCTCAANTCCAATTAAATATCTCTGAATTTNAAAANAATTGTGAAAGTAGGGGTCGTAGTTTTTCCAGGTAGNAATTGTGATCGTGATATGTTTCATGTTTTNACTGATGTTTTTCATCTTGATGCACAATACTATTGGCATGACAAAGGATTGCCTGAAAATATAGATGCNGTAATTCTTCCAGGTGGTTTNTCNTATGGTGANAGGCTNAGGGCNGGTGTAATTGCNGCACATAGNCCTGTGATTAAAGATGTTCAAAAAATGTCTGAGAAAGGAATTCCAATNTTAGGNGTNTGTAATGGTTTTCAAATTCTTGTGGAATCNGGACTTCTTCCAGGTGTTTTACTCAAAAATGANTCTCTAAATTTTATGTGTGAATGGACCAATCTAATTGTTGAAAATAANNANACTCCATTNACCAATCAATTTGAATTAAATCAAAAAATCCCAATACCTATTGCAAANGGTGAAGGAAAATATTTTGCCGATGATGAAACTTTGAAAAATTTAAAGAAAAATAATCAAATCGTATTTCGTTATNGTGATGTAGTTAANGGTTCTTCAAATAGAATTGCAGGTGTGTGTAATGAAGATGGAAATGTAGTTGGAATGATGCCTCATCCAGAACGTGCAGTTGAATCTGAAATTAACCCCATAGATAACAAACCNTCTTCTCTAATTTTTGAATCATTATTAGTAAAAATGGGTGTAAAAAATTGAGTTTAGAATCTCAAGAATTAGATGAACTAAAATCTAAAATTGGACGAGATCCTACTTCGACAGAATTACAAATTGTAGCTGCTGAATGGTCNGAACATTGTTCTTACAAATCATCAAAAAGACATCTCAAAATGTTACCTATGACNGGTCCTTTAGTTATAACTGAGAAAGGTTATGATTCTGGAGTTTTAGATGTTGGTGANGGNTATGTTGTAACTGCACACATTGAAAGTCATAACCATCCNTCTGCAGTTGAACCATATGGNGGGGCTGCAACTGGAGTTGGAGGAGTTATTCGTGATATTTTATCTACAGGAACAAGACCCATTGCATTNCTTGATGGATTACGTTTTGGAGATATTGAAAAAGACAAACAAGCAAAATGGCTTTTTAAAAATGCAGTTCGTGGAATTTCTGCATATGGTAATTGTTTAGGAATCCCAACAATTGGTGGTGAGGTTGAATTTGATGAATGTTACAAAAATTATGCGTTAGTTGATGTTGCNGCAGTTGGTTTTGGCAAAAAAGAAAATTTGATAAAAAATCATGCCCAAAAAGGNGATGTTGTAGTNTTGTTGGGTGGNGCAACTGGACGAGATGGNATTGGTGGNTCTCAGTTNGCATCTGATTCTTTAGAATCTGAAGACCGTTCAGCTATTCAAATCCCTGANCCTTTTATTGANAAATTAATTATTGAAGCAATTCTTGAAGCAAGAACTCAAAAATTAATTCATGCTATGAAAGATCTTGGNGGNGGNGGATTATCATGTGCNGTATCNGAAACTGCTGAGTCTTTGGGTATTGGAATTGAAATGGATGTCAACAAAGTACACACAAGAGAATCTGATATGCACTCTGATGAAATAATGATTTCTGAATCNCAAGAGAGAATGTTNATTGTTACAAATCTTGAAAAATTAGAAAAATTAAAAATTATCTGTAAAAAATTCCGTNTNGAATATTCTGTAATTGGACATGTGACATTTGATANTTTGATGCATGTAAAAAAAGGAGAAGAAACTNTTGCAAAAATNTCTACAGATATTGTAACAAATGCCACTTTNCTTGACTTGCCTTCAAAAAAACCTGTATACCTNGAANCAATTGAACACGAAAAAGATTTCCCTCAAATNGATGATTATTCTGAAACTNTATTGAAACTATTATCNTCTCCAAATATTGCAAGTAAGATTTGGGTTTATGGTCAATATGATCATGAAGTTGGAATTAGAACTGTAATAAAACCAGGNGNTGATGCATCNGTTTTACGNTTGGATAATGGNAAATTCTTNTCCNTAAAAATTGATGGAAATCCAAAACACTGNTACATTAATCCNCGAGAAGGTGCAATTGGNTGTTTTGAAGAAGCNTGTAGAAATGTTGTATGTACTGGAGCAAAACCAATTGGAATGCTTGATCATCTTCAATTTGGAAATCCAAAAGACCCTGAAATATTTTGGACATTTNTAGAATCCCTAAAAGGATTAACTGATTTTGCAAAAGATTTTGATATNCCATGTGTTGGCGGNAAAGTAAGTNTGTATAACGAAACNCCANTAGGTTCGATAAAACCNACTCCNGTTATTGGTGTGNTAGGTCTAATTGATAAACATCCACAAATCTCTCAAAAAATATCTGTTGATGACTGTCTTGTAATTGTTGGTGATACAAAAAATGAATTGGGTGGTTCTGAATACTTTGAATATATTCACAAATTCATTGGTGACAAATGCCCAGTTGTGACTTTTGATGAATCAAAGAAAAACATGCAATCTATTCTTGAAATTATTGAAAACAAACTTGTAAAATCTGTACATGATTGTTCAAAAGGAGGATTGGCGGTAGCAGTTTCTGAACTTTGCATGACAAACAATATTGGGTGTTCTGTATTTTTGAATAAAGTTCCTGGAGAATCATTACCTGTTGATAAAATACTATTTTCTGAGAGCCATTCTCGATATCTTCTATCTGTTGAAAAAAATAATCTTGATGATCTAAAAACAATTCTTGAAAAAAATTACACATCATTTGAAATAATTGGGAATTTTGGTGGTAATTCTATTTTATTTTCAAATGATTCAAAACCTGTTATTGATCTGATGGTTGATAAAACACAAAAAACTTGGTTAAATTCGTTAGAGGGGTTGATTATGCATGCCTGAAGTTAAAGAAAATTGTGGAGTTGTTGGAATTTACAGTCTTTCTGGAAAGAATGTTGTTCCTATGGTTTTTGATGCATTACGTGCTTTGCAACATAGAGGACAAGAAGCTTGGGGCTTTGCTATCCCTAACAAGGCACCATTCAAACGAGTAGGATTAGTATCACACTCTTCATCTGAATTTAAAAAAATTGCCCAAGAATATTCATCTTCTTGTGTGATTGGTCATGTTAGATACTCTACAATGGGAACAAGTACTTTAGAAAATGCTCAACCCCTTAAAGTAAAAGATCTTTGTATTGCTCATAATGGAACTATTGCAAATGCTCAAGAATTATCTAATTTAGTTGGAGGTTGTTCTTTTACACCTCAAAATGCAAGTGATACTTTGGTTGCTGCAGAAAGATTAGTTTCTCTAATTTCTGAAAACGGAGAAATGGGAAAAGCATTATCCATTTTAAAAAATGAAATGGTTGGGTCTTATTGTTTTACATTTATTTCTGATGATAATTCTGTTTATGCAGCTCGTGATCCTAAAGGATTTCGTCCAATGGTTTTGGGCCATAAAGAATCTGATGATACATACATTGTAACTTCTGAATCTGCTGCTGTAACAGCAGTTGGTGCTACTCTTCAAAGAGATGTAGTTCCAGGTGAATTAATAAAATTAAGTAAATCCGGAATAGAAACTGAAATATTTTCCGATGATCAATCTCATGCACACTGTTCTTTTGAATTTACTTACTTTGCACATCCTTCAAGCAATATGGAAGGACGTAACATTTACGTCTCAAGAAAAAGAATTGGACAATTTATGGCAAAGAAATTTCCACTCAAAGATGCTGATTTGGTAATCCCTGTACCTGATTCGGCAAGACCTGCTGCATTAGGTTATGCTCAAGAACTTGGTATTTCATTTGATGAAGGTCTGCTTAAAGACAGATATAGCAAAAAAGGACCACTGCGTAGTTTCATTGAGCCACACCAAAGTGACCGTGTTGAGATTAACAGGTGGATTATCCCCATTAGTGAAATAATCAAAGACAGACATGTTGTAGTTATAGATGATAGTTTAGTTCGAGGCACTAGTTCTAGAGCAATAATTAAGGCTCTTCGTCGTGCTGGTGCCAAAAAAATTAGCATGTTAATCACATATCCTCAAATTAATTATCCTTGTTATGCAGGAATTGATTTTCCATCTCAGGAGGAACTTGCAACATTCACTGATGGTAAAGACATGACAAGTGAGGAAATAACTGAAATGGTTAGAAAAAATATTGGTGTTGACTTTTTAGGATATAATGATGCTCAAAATCTAGCTGATGCAGTGGGAATTCCAAAAGATTCTATGTGCTTTACATGTTCATCTGGAAATTATGAATCCCTTGGTATACAACCTGATTTTACTAAACGTGAACAAATTAAAGCAAAATAAGTTATCAAAAATTGTAAATTAGTTAATGGGTTTTTCTGATATTTTTTCTATAGTTTTGGAAATTATTGATTTTGTTTGAGAGTGGTTTCATCTTTAATTAATCAACCTTGAATTTGAACGGATTTTATATTATTACGAATTTGATTTGAGGACTTTTTCAATAATGCCAATTCTTTTTCATTTATGTTAATTTTTTGGATTTCAAAAACCCCCTCACTGTTAATTTTAACAGGAATTCCCATAGATACGTCCTTTATCCCCCATTCTCCTTTCAGAACTACTGCTGCAGGAATCTCCAATTCTTTTGAATTGATAATTGCATCAATTACATCATAAGTTTTTTTGGCAATGCCAAATTGAGATCTACTCTTGTATTTTCTCAATTCCTTCCAATAATTCTTAACACTCTTAGTTATGAGATCAATTTCATGCTCATTTATCTTGGAAAGAAGAGGAGTGTTATTGATTAGTATATTTGAAAAAATTGGAACCATTGTATCTCCATGTTCCCCTAAAACCATTGTGTTGGAAATTGAAGATAATGGCACATTAAATTTTTCTGAAAGAAAATGATGAAATCTACTTGTATCTAAACTGGATGCAATTCCAATAACTTTGAATCTGTTTAATTGTGATTCTTTATGAAAAAAATATGTCAGTACATCAAGTGGATTTGAAACTATCAAAACTATTGCAGAAGGACAATATTGCTTAATCTTTTTTGCAATATCTCTTATCATATTTACCTGCAAATCTAAATTTTCTACTCTGGTTTTTAGATAAATACTGACACTTGAAGATATTACTACAATTTTTGAGCCTGATAATTTAGAATAATCATCAGTACCATGAATAGAAAATTGAGAAGTATCAGGAATTGAATTTACAATGTCTATTGATTCTCCAATTGCTTTTGTCTTTGTACGATTAATCAATAAAATATCATCTAATCCATTTGATGCACAAAGAAATGCAATCACTGCTCCAATTTTTCCAGCGCCAACTATTGAAATCATTTAATTATAATTGATTTATTTTACTATAAGAATAGGACACTTGATTTTTTGAGATACTCCATTGGCAACGCTTCCTAGGAGTAATTTATCAAACCCAGTTCTTCCATGAGACTGCCTTGCCATGTGAATTGCAGTCTCAAGCCCACGAAAAGAGTTAGCTGAACCATCTAAAGGCACAAGTATACTTTTTATTTTAATTCCCACATAAATAATAAAATCATTTTAAGGTTTAAAGACTATAATCGATTTTCTTCATTGATTTTTAATATGGTCTATCCCTTAGTTGATGGCAATCACACAAACAACCTTTCTGGCATTTTATTCGTTTACAGTCTGAACATATTTTTTTATTCCAATATGGGGAAGTATTCATGTTAGTACCTCGTAGTAATTGGATCTGCATGAGACACCACTTTAATTGCAAAATCTCTATCCGTAATAATTCCTACAGGAGTATTGTACTCCATTACAATTCCTGCACCAACTTTTGTATCTTCCATCATTTTAACAGCATCGTTTACAGTTATTGATACATCGACAGAAATTACAGATTTATTCATAACATTTGCAATTGTCATAGTTTTTGCATTATTCAATTATTGTATTATTATACATAATTAGATATTTCACAACCCATTAAGAATATCATAGATGAGAATCAATATGGGCAATCATAATCTACTTTAAATGAAAAATTAACATATTATATTTATGTCAATTATGACTAAAAAAATTCTAATTCCACTTGATGGTTCAAAAAATTCAATCAGAGGATTAGATATGGCAATTCATATTGCAAGGCAGTCTCATGGAACAATTACTGCTTTAGTAGTAAGATCCGTACCTGGAATCTATGCAATTCATCCTATGGGATTTTTAGATTTTGATTCCATGAAAGAAGTAAAAAAAATAATAGATAATGCAAAATTACGTGCAGCAAAAAAAGGAATCAAATTGGTTGGAAAAGCATTAACGGGAGATCCAGGATATGATATTGCAAGATTTTCTAATGCAAAAAAAAATGCAGTGGATATGATTGTAATTGGAGCTAGGGGTAGAAGTGCAGTTAAAGAGATATTCTTAGGAAGTGTTTCAAATTATGTTCTTCATAAATCAAAAAAACCAGTTTTAATTGTAAAGTGAGAACTTGGAATTAATTCTCCACTTCATTCATTTCAATTTCCTTATTGCAATGAGGGCAAAACATTTTTTCATATTGTAATTCATATGATTCAGCTAGTCTTTCAGACATTAATGCATTACAAATATCCCAAGGAGTGATCGAAATATCTTTGTAAATAACATAAGGGTGTTCCATTTGATACATTTTTTCACAAAGGTGATTCAATGTTAGATCTTTTTTTACTGTTTCAATATCTTCTAATTTAATTTGATTCACAGGAATCTCCAAAAAATCTTCCACACCAGGATGAAATTTTAGTAGTTTTGAGATCTCTTTGAGAATTATTCTATCACTGATGTATTGATTGGAATATTCCAAGACTAGTTTACGAGTTTTATTCTCAAACATCAAATCAATTATTTCACCCAATGTATTATCTGGTTGAAAAGTAACGATATTCTTTTTTGGCATTGATGAAATTCTGGTATTTGTTTTACATCTAATACCCACATCCAATAATTTTCTTGCAGAGATAGGAGAATACCCTTGAAATGAATTTGGAATAATTGCAAAAGCACGTCTAGACTTTGCCCATTTCTCCATCAAATCCCCAAAAAGCATTGTTTTATCTGTCACAAGAAAGTTTTTTAACATGATTTCCTTGACTTTTGTTTCATACTGAGCATCGCGTGTTGGATTTATTCTTAAATGATTTAGCAGATCATAACCTCCAATAATCCCAACGGGCTCAAGATCATTGTTTCTAATTACAATTGAATCTGTAACTGATTCAAGATATTGTACACACATTTCAGTTGCCACATGTATTTCACGTTCTTCATTAAGATAGGTACATGTGGTATCAGTTAGAGTGTCAGAAAATATTTCTTCTAAAGATTGTTCAGAAATATCATATTTTGGAGGTGTTGCCCATGGCCTCAATAAATAATATATGCATTAATTACATTTCAAAAGATTTTTGATTACTAGTTTTGATAATGAGTATTTGTAGATTTATGGTATGAAATCTATAATATACAATGTCACAAGAGATTCCAATTTTAGAAAAAACTTTGGGAGAGTTATTGCCAGACACGTTAACTTTTTCTCTTTGTATTCACATAGACAAAGGTGAAAAAGTATGGGTAGTTGCAGGAATGCTTGCACAATATTTAGAATCTGTGACTGATTCAGTAATTGTAAGAGAACATGAAAAACCAATTGGATTGATTGGAGGAAAAAATATTCTTGAAAACTTGTTGAAAAATCCAACTCAGAGTTTATTTTATGATTGTAAAGTAGAAGACATCATGGGTCCTGTTCCTGTAATTGTTTCGAAGAATACAAAATTTAAAGAATTGATGAGTTATTGGAAAGAAAACCGTCTAGCATATGCAGTTATTCCCAATGAATGGGGATTCTATTCAGCAATTTCTGCTCAAAAAATTTTAGAAATTGGTATGCGATGTAAAACAAATATTTCAATTCAGGATTTACCTAAAAAACAACCAATTACTTTCAAAAAAGGAGATACGTTTGGTTCTGTAATTAATTCCATGTTTGAGAATAAAACTCGTAAAATATTACTTGAGCATTCAAACAAATACATCAGTGATCGTCTAATTATAGATACGATCTCAGAAAAAATGGAATGTCTCAAAAAAACAGATGATTTTCTTAATGAGTCAATAGATATCGATACCTTGGAAAAAGCTAGAATAATTCCTCAGGATTTGAAGATTAATGAATTATCTGCAATGATGTATGACATGGAGCATCCTTATGTTATTTACAAAGACTGGATAGTGACATCTTGGGATATTTGTAATATTTTGATGTCTCCTGAAATTACTGAATACAAGGTAAAATAAAATTAAATTTTAAACTCTAATTTTGTAGTATGATTTTGAAAGTATTCTTGAATTGTTTTGATAGTATGTGTCTCCTTATGTTTACTCATTACAGCACTCATGATTTTTTCAATATATTTTCCTAGAATCTCAATTCTTTCATTTGCAATATTATGGGGGATTAATGATAATTTTTTTTGATAATCCAATCTGACTTTAACTAATTCAGCACGTTTTACCTCTTCTAAGATATGGTCCATTAAATCAATACCCTTAGCCCTGAGTCTCTTACCGTCATCCATCATCAAAGTAGGAAGTTGTTTTAGACGATTCAATTCTATTTTCTGATTTGCCTCAAGTGTATTCATCATTGAAAGAAAATTATATTCACTTTGTGCTGTGTCTTTTCTTTTGTATAAAATCTTGTTTGAATTTGGTTTAACTTGAAGATGATCTATCTCAACTAATCTTTTAAGAGCTTGACTAATTGCAGATTTGTCTCCCCCGACTTTTCTTACAATATCATTGGTATGTCGCCAATTGGAAGTTAATTCTAAGATTTTATCATCATATTTAGTCGTCAATATCGGTTTGGTTAACAAAACCATTAGTTAAATCGGTTTACTCTTTAAAGATACAAAAATAATAGAAAAAAGCAATTCTGCTTTTTAGTTTGGTATGCAGGATTCACAATAAACTAATCCTGCATCTATGTGTAAAATTACCTCGTGGCCTGAGGAAAAACATTTGTGACAAAGACCTATCATGGAATGATTCTCCATAATACCGATTCAAAGAATCAGGTCAAGTTTTGTATCGATCTAAGATAAAAAATTGAGAAATTGATCTCAAATTACTTCACTAATTGAGAAAACATACGATGCTTAATCAATAAAACCAGAATTAAGGAATGATAATCAATTAAAGTAAAATAATTGGAAATTATTTTAAAGAAGTTAAATTCGCTTGATAACAATGCGAGCAATCTGGAACGGTACTATAATTGCAGAAAGTAATGATACTGTTGTTGTTGAAGGAAATCATTATTTCCCATTTGACTCAATTAAGGCAGAATTCTTTACTAAAACTGACTTGACTACTTTTTGTGGTTGGAAGGGAATGGCAAATTACTATTCAGTTACTATTGATGGAAAAANAAACAAAGANTGTGCATGGTATTATGAAACACCNAATGACGCTGCNTCTAAGATAAAGGGAATGGTGGCCTTTTGGAATGGCGTTGATGTAGAATAATATCAGTTTAGATAATTATCATCAAAACACAAAGCAATATGTTTTAATTTTTTANTCTTTGACAATTTAAAATGNTCATCNGTTTTTGAAAGCCAAAAATTGAGTTTTTNANTGATTGAATCCAATGCACATNAAATNAATTAATTTTAGAAATATGTNCCGAATAAATCTAAGTCACTTTGATCGATACTAATGTTGACTTTTACTANNATAAATGCTCAAACCGAAATTAAGAATAAGGATTCANTGACATGAAAAATNCAANNATTAAATTAATTTCTCAAGTATTTTGNTGATNNNNAAATCACAAATANCANATTTGATAATNTGNTTNTGTTTTTAATAGNTNGTTTATTTTTTAGTTAATTGGAAGCTTGATCTNCCATTTAATTGAAATAGAATTCATTGGATTGTTGTAAACTCCTGCTACANGNCGTAAATACTCAGGCTTCCANATATTTNCTAACTTAACAAAATGTNATGTTTCAAAAANNAATCTTAATAATTATAAAATGATATTTAATCGATGAATCANTACTCNATGATTATNNGNCTGGGTGTTGGNGNAATTGTTGTTATGNNCATAATTTTTGGAATGGATATTCTAAAACTNTCAATATCTACACAAGAATATGATCTCTTTGTAGATCCTATTTTAGATAAACAAAGTATGTTTGTNATGGGGAGAGTAACAATTCAAAATATTGGTTCTCAACCTCTAACCAACATTCATGTAAATTTTGGTGCAGGTGACACTCTAGATCTTNAAATTCTTGCAATTGGCCAAAAAATTATTGTGTCTCCCCCTCCTGACAACCCAATGGAATTTGTCATGATTTCTGCTGATCATGATGTCTTTGTTAGTAAATCTTATCGAGAAATGCCAAAAATGGTTGGCATGATGGGTTCTTGAACTTCNCTTCNNTTAGTATTGTTNAAAAAATTTCAAAAANATACTTTTCAATTTAATAATTTTGCTTTTTTATAATGNCGAGTCAAACAATTTTTGTAATTNTTTCCTCAGCAGTTAAATTCTATCAAAATATTCAATAATTGTTTGGAGTTTATTACAAGTGGNAAGGTAAAGGATCTTTTTAATGTGGATGAAANTTCAATTCTTTTCAAATTTTCNGATAGAGTTTCAGCATATGATGTAAAGTTTAAACAANATATTCCTCAAAAGGGTAAAGTTCTGTGCAGTTTTGCAGAATTTTGGTTTAATGAATTAGANATACCAAACCATTTCATTGAAAAAAAATCAGATACTGAAATTCTTGTAAAAAAAATGAAGATGTTGCCTATCGAATGTGTAGTTCGAGGGTACTTTTATGGAAGTTTGATTAACAGATGGAAAAAAGGTGAAGTCAAAGTTCCTGAAGGTACTGACACNACAATGGCTGCAAAATTACCTTANCCNATATTTGATCCTACTACAAAATCTGAACATGATATNCCAATTGATAAAACTAAAGCATTAGAGATGAANCTAGTTACTGAAGAACAATTCAATTGGCTAGAAAAAACATCTATTGAAATTTATAAAAAAATGGCAAGCATTGCAGATAATGTTGGATTCATTTTAGCTGATTTAAAATTAGAATTTGGTATTTTAGATGGAAAAATCACCTTGGGTGACTCTATTGGTCCNGATGAATACCGTTTATGGCCTAAAGATTCNTTTGAAGTAGGTAAAATTCAAGAAGCATATGACAAACAATTGTTACGTGATTGGCTNACTGCAAATGGATACCAAAAACAATTNGATGAATATCGTGANAATGGTAAAGAACCAATTGCNCCACTCATACCATCTGAAATTATTTCAAAAATGACTCAACGNTATGTTACTGCATATGAAAAATTATCTGGAAAATCNCTNTAATTNNCATAATTCATTAATTATTGACTAGAAATTCGATTTCAACTTCAATTCATTCTTTTATNATNTGCAAAANCATGCCNTNNTNCCNNTTTTGANGACCTATCTTTTCAAAAAAAGGATTTTTTGATATTTTATCATATTTTTCAAACCNCTATCATAATTATTTTGTTACTANNATANNNCTAGTANTNGTACTGATATTATTGNTTATACTATGATATTTTTAGTATTAATNNATATAATTTTAATANNNCTATGATATTTTTAGNAACAAAAATAAATTAATGCTANTAGACAAAAAAATNTGATACAAGGATCTTTTAGATCACATTTGAAGGTAGATTTAGTATGTCAACATTATTAGAAAAACCAATTAAAGTAAATCGTATTGTTACGACAAGTATTGAACATGCACGTGCAATTGAAGACCCTGCACGAGCAAAAATTGTGGAAATTTTATACCGTCAATCACTNTCTGCTGATCAGATATGCTCTGCTTTNACAAAGGCAGGATACAAAAAAGCATTAACTACAGTAAGACATCATTTAGANATTCTAAAAGTTTCTGGATTNATTNAAATTGTTAAAATCAATGAATCTCGAGGTGCNATNACAAAATTNTATAGCACATCTANNAAANTATTGGGTTTNAAAACTCCTGAAGATTTTGATTCAAAATATTCTGAAATAATTGACAACACCACTGCAAAAATTGAAAAAATCNTGAAAGGNATATCTCCAAAAACTACTAAATCAAAGGGGAAAAAATCTGAAGGATATTCGCAATATTTGTTAATGGAAATTATGAACAGAGCCATGACTAACATATTTGAAAATTCTGAAAAAAAATAATGGATNATAAAGTAATCNAGTTATTTTCTGNAAAAAATCTCGTCTTTATTGCAACAGTGATGAAAGATGGGGCCCCTCAAGTTTCCCCTGTTTGGGCAAATTATGAAGATGGANATGTNTTNGTAAATACTGCCGAAGGCAGGGTTAAACATAGAAATATTTTACATGATCCACGTGTNGCTGTTTCTGTTGTTTCAAATGACAATCCTCTTGATATGACCACAATTCGTGGAACCGTTGAAGAGATANTNCNTGATTATGATTATGCCCATGCTGATAAACTAACACAACAATACATGAATCGAGAACANTANCCGTTTAANCGTGAAAATGAAAAAAGAATTATTTTGAAAATTAANCCNAATCGTGTATTTGTTTTACCTGAATTGAANATGAGTGAATGATTTTATTTATTTCTAAATTCGAATTTAGAAATATTAAAAACATTGTNTAGTGATTCTGAAAAAAGGANGAATAGACAGTACTANCGACGTTTAGNTGCTGTCNTTCTCTTTGGAGCTGCTTTTCTCTTTGGAGCTGCTTTTCTCTTTGGAGCTGCTTTTCTCTTTGGAGCTGCTTTTCTCTTTGGAGCTGCTTT
>PBZV01000026.1 GCA_002730325.1 Nitrososphaerota archaeon | reverse complement strand
CAGCAAAAAGCAAGCGTAACTGGTTACACACAACCATCTAACCAATACTTTGCAACCCGTGCAAGATTAGCATATCATCCTGCTGATAAGACATTTGGAAGTTTTAGTGGAACAAACATGAATGTTCAAGGCGTTGTTGAACAAGCCCCAACACCTGAAGCATCTGCACCTGAACCCACAACATCAGAAATAACAAATGATACAAGTGGACAATCAAAACAAGACAAATTAGCAGACTATGAGGCAGATTATCTGAAAAGATTAGAACAAAACAAAATTGATGCTGCAAAAGCTGCAGAAGAAGCTTTGATAGAAGAAGCAAAAGCCGCAGCCGCAGCAAATCAAAAAGGTGGTGCATTACCAAAAGGTTTTGAAAAAGTACCTGAACCTGAGGCACCAAAAAAATCTAGAGGCACACTTCCAAAAGGTTTCTAATTTTTTTAATCTTTTTATTTTATTTTAAAAATTCATCAAAAACTTGTTTTGAATGTCCTTTAGCTTTAACTTTTGGAAATACTTTGAAAATTTTTTCATTTTCGTCTACTAGGAATGTACTTCTTACTACACCCATGTATTCTCTGCCCATGAATTTTTTCAGACTCCATACTCCAAACATTTTTGAAATTTCTTTGTCAACATCTGCCAAGAGCGGATATTTTATGCCCATCTTATCACAAAATTTTTTATGTGAATCTACATCATCTGGGCTAATTCCAATAATCTCAATTCCTTCTTTTTGAAATTTTTTATAGTCTTTTGAAAATTCATCAGCTTCTGTAGTGCATCCTGGAGTGAAATC
The DNA here is from genome assembly GCA_002730325.1 of Nitrososphaerota archaeon. Taxonomy (GTDB): domain Archaea; phylum Thermoproteota; class Nitrososphaeria; order Nitrososphaerales; family Nitrosopumilaceae; genus Nitrosopumilus. Next base: position 32,431 of record PBZV01000026.1, on the reverse strand, counting down.
TTTTGGATAAAAATAGATGACATGTTTTTTTCCTTTGAAATCTGTGGATTTGATTTTATTTCCATTAGCGTCATTTACAGTAAATTTTGGGACTGAATCTCCTTCAGAAATCATATCATTTTTTAATATTTTTCCATAATTAATTACTTTTTGAGACAAGTAATACGGCATTTTTATTCGAATCTTTTATATGGAAACTGAATTGGGTTTGCTTGATGGTTAACCCACGAGCATGGATTGCAGAAGCAATTGCTACATTTGGACTAGTATTCTTTGGTCCGTTGTCTGTGATTCTTGCAGTCGTTGTTTATGGCGATGGTGCATTATCTACTGAAGCAATCATTATGATTTCTTTGGGACACGGTGGTGCAATTGCCTTGATGGTTTATGCCTTTGGACATGTTTCAGGTGCTCACATTAATCCTGCAGTAACTATTCCAATGATGATAACAAAAAAGATTGGAGTAAAAGACGGCATCGGATATATTCTATTTCAAATAATGGGTGCTGTTATTGCAACAGTTTCTTTAAAGATATTCTTCCCAGATCTTGGTGAAAAAGTATTCTGGGGTGCACATGGTGGTCCAAGTGAATTATTGAATAATAGCATAATGTCTGGATTGGCAATTGAAATGATTTTGACCTTCTTCCTAGTTACAGTGATTTTTATGACTGCAGTTCATAAAAAAGCACCAAAGAGTGTTTATGGTGCTGTAATTGGTGGAATGGTTTTCTTGTTACACCTAATTGGAGTTCCATTGACTGGTGCATCAATGAATCCTGCAAGATCTTTCTCCCCTGCATTAGTATCTGGAGATGCTGGTTTATGGGAAGTTCAATGGATGTATTGGGTAGGTCCAATAATTGGCGGAATTATTGCAGGTGTGATAATGAACTATCTTTATGTCAGTAAGGCTGAAAAAGAAGAGCAATCCTAACCTTTTTAAAAATTTAAAATCATTTTATGTTTATGACCTCTCTTGATGATGTCTCTGAAATGTTTCATGTTGAATCTAAAAAATTAAACAATTTGTTATCTGCGGTTTCTCCAAAATCTGAATTACCTATTCATGAAATAATCGAACTCTACTATCAAATAATTAACATGTCTTCTATGATTGTAATGTTAAAACAACAAATTGATTCAAAAACGTCTGCATCATTATTTGGTAAGATCTTAGAAACTGAAAAAATAATCTCTGAAAAATTCAACCTCGAAATTCACCCTCAAATAATGGGAAAACTAGTAAATTCAATTCATGATGCAACTAAAAATTTACAATCTGATGACTTTGCTCAAAAGTCAAAAGATGATGTTGAACATGATGCTAAACGTTATGATGAATTACGACAAAAAATGAGTACCAAAGAATTTGTAGAACAATATGACAAAGGTTTGTCATATGATTGAAGATCTTGCAAAAAATCTTGTTAATCTAAAACAGGAATTTACCAAAGTATATGTTGGAACTAGCCACATTCAGGAAGTTATTCCTATTTGTAAATCTGAATTGTTTCCAATCGATGAAAATCATTTACAGTTACTTCATCAATTTGCAAAAAATAATCCTATTTACTATAATTCTTATGAACAAAAAATTTTAGAAATTCCTTGTATTGTTTATGAGGGTGACATAAACAAATATTGGTTAAACAGTATTCAGTACGGTTCTAGCCATGCCCCATTTTCCCCAACTTGGATTATGTCTGCATATGTGAGTGTTTTACTTGCAAAAGATTTTGGTTTTTTAGAAATAATTGATATTGGTTCAGGAGATGGTCGTATTGCATATTGTGCAAAAATCTTGAATTTAGAATCATATAGTATTGAAATTGATCAGATGTTAATTAATTTACAAAAACCTTTGAGTAATATTTTGAATTTTCATCCAAATTGTTCAGATGCAGTACACTTTGATTANTCTTTACTNAANTTACAAAAACCTGCTTTTTTTATTGGTGGTCTTGCACAAATGGGTGGAATTGAATTAGCTACNGGTGTATTGGAAAAAGTTANTTTAATTTTGAAAAATGTTGGTTGGGTTTTTGCAGGNACTAATTCTTTAAAATATAATTCAGATCCAAAAAATAATGCAGGTTGGGGTACTTTTATGGACAAGTATAATCTTAAACACATTCAAAGTATTTTGTTACCTACTGTTTGGACATTTCATGAATCCGATGAAACNCCTTACATCTTTACCCATACTANTGAGCAATAGAAATCCAAATTAAGCGTAAATTTNCCANTCTTTTCGGACTCGTTGCATAGCTTGGATAGTGCGATTGCTTGCGGAGCAATAGGTCACCGGTTCGAATCCGGTCGGGTCCGTTTAAAATAANTCAGATTAAAAATTCAAATCNTNATTACTAGAATGTTTTTGTTTTTCTTAAAAAAATTGTNACTGACATCATGTATAATGCAGTTGCAATNACTTCTGAAATCAAAGATGCCTGATATGGTTCTATTCCAACTTCTAAAAAATAATACAAACTAGGCCATCTTGTNCCTANATAGATAATTTCNCCAATNCCAAATGATGAAATNAAAGAAATTATTTCTTTTTTAATNAATTTTGATGACATGTTTTTGTAGCGTTTTTTNTTATCTAGATAAAATAATGAGGNAAAAATNCCAAAATANACAATATATCCAAAAANAATAGTCAAAGTTGTATTTAGGAAACTNTCNNAATTTGATANCATTTGAGAAAATANTGCTGATANAGAGGCTGAAATGACAAANCAAATTAGAAAATTTCTNTTAATTTGTAANAATTGCTGATTNAATTTCATATTTTTTTCAATTCATTACAACTAATATTTTGTATTGNNTGAGANAAATAATGAAAAAGNGATGNGCATGGGCNAAAGATGAACTNAGTATAATTTATCATGATGAAGAATGGGGAAATCCTCNACANGANGANAGANNATTATTTGAATTTTTAATNCTTGAAGGTGCACAAGCTGGNCTCTCTTGGAGTACTATTCTAAAACGTAGAAATGGATACAAAAATNTATTTTCTGATTTTAANGTTCTTAAAGTTTCAAAATATTCNCAAAAACATATTCAAAAAATTCTTCAAGATGAATCAATTATTCGAAATGAATTGAAAATAAAATCTGCAGTTAATAATGCAAAACAATTTCTTAANATCCAATCTGAGTTTACTTCTTTTAATAATTATTTNTGGNGTTTTGTAAATCANAAACAAATTAAAAATAATTTCAAAAAATTATCTGATATTCCNACTTCTACTGAAANCTCAAAAAAANTAAGCAATGATCTTAAAAAACGTGGATTCAGTTTTGTNGGNCCTACAATTTGTTATGCCTTAATGCAAGCAATAGGTATGGTAAATGATCATACNNTTGATTGTTTTAGATATTGAAAATTNNAATCAATTAGATGANTCANAAATTNATTTTTTAAGTTCATNAATATATTTGAGAATTATTTTTNTATTCTANAATANTTTTTAATTNATCTTTTTTTAAATTTTATTTTTTTTGTGACCTCATCATATAGATTCAATGGAACTATTTTGACCATNCTTGTTGAGGCAATTCCTACATCTATGCAGAGTTTTTCTATTTCNTGTGCGTGAATTGCATCAATAATAATGATCCATTGATGCTCTAAAACTGACATATAGAATTCAACAATTTNNTTTATGTTGTATTTTTTCATTTCTACATCNAGTTTACCTTTGAGTTCAAGAAATGTTTCTTTNCTTNCATCATTGTTCATTGGACATGATTCTGGACTATGTGTTGCAAAAACTCCGAATAACATTACAATCGCTAAATTGAATAAACTATTAAACTTAATCTTAAAATTATGTTTTTGATAAATTCNTTCTNTAGTATTTTATAACTATTTTAAGTGATNTTTTAGTTANNTAATTCTGTAAATTCTTTTTTTGNTCACAATTCTTTTTCTCTTGTAGTATCATGAATTCTACCNATGTGTAGTGCCAAAGCTATAACATCATCATTAAATTCCATCCCGCAAAACTTACAACGAAATGTATATTGATTTGACAAGATTAANTCTAGAATTTAATGCTATTAAAAAATTTCNNAANATTNTCATAAATTAACCATAAATCATACAATGNTCACATTCGCATNTGTCTTGNTGTTTAGCTTTTTTCAAACATTTTTTGTGTTGACCTGCTTGACATTGAGTACANACTTCTTCNATATTTTCAANAGTNGTATATTTTTTTGATTGATCAAATCCAAAACCTCCATCTTGTGGTCCTACCATATCTTAAGTTGTTTCATGNACTATTTTTACTTCACTAATTGATTTGGATTTTTATTTTTTCAAATAATTCTAAATTTTAACAAATTAATTATTTTTTGTNTCTTTATTTTTTTTATCTTTTTTTNCATCTGATTTTTCTGGATTATCCCACATNTGCATAGTNCCTCTAATCATAAATGAGCCTACNATAATAGCTCCAATTCCAACAATGATGAATAGAAAAAATTTNCCAACATCNTTGATNCTTATCATTTNTTGATCAACTAACAGGTATTATTTCATATAATTAAAATCGTTTCTAAANAACTTAATAGAATAATTTGCATTCTTTTAACATTTTTTGTTACGTATTTATTAATTAAAAAAAGAATGAGGATTAAGAAAAATGAATTTCGNGAAATTTGCTACTTCTATAAACTGTATAGATGGAAGAATACAGATACCTNTTTCNAATTGGATTAAACAAAAATATTTTGTAGATTATGTCGATGTGATTTCCCATCCNGGTTCAGATAAAGTAATAGGTGAAAAAATTATTGAGGGAATCGCTGAAATAAAATCNAAAGTTCTTGTTTCAATTAATGCCCATAATTCAAAACTTATTGTAATTTCAGGACANCATGATTGTGCAGGAAANCCTGTTTCAAAAGAAATGCATATGACNCAAATAAAAAAATCTATCAATCTCATAAAATCTTGGGATTNNCCTGTAACTGTGATTGGAATCTGGGTAAATGATAAATGGGAAATTGAAGAAATTCAAGAATAAATGANTTCTAAAATTTAATTAGATTCAATANTNAGTTCAAAAAATTCTTTTCAAATGTCCAAANCTAAACAGATTGCTGTGTGGNTAGGAATTATTGGTGGTGGAATTGGNTTCTTCTTTTTCTCTATTGAGATGGCTGAATTTATGCGATAATTTTTAAAAATTAATTACTCTGTGTAAATTTCCACTATNCATGTNTTTGATTACTCCAGAAATTNAAAATTTTTTAANNCAACAAAANCTTGGNTANGTTGCAACTGTTTCNCCNAGTGGAATGCCNAATATTTCTCCAAAAGGAACAATTATTGGATGGGATTCTGAGACACTAGCCTTTGNAAACATTCGTTCACCTGANACAATTGATAATTTAAAAAATAATCCNANTNTTGAAATTAATGTAATTGATCCTATTTTACGAAAAGGATACTTGTTTTCTGGTGTATGTACAATACTTTCTAGTGGCAATTTATTTGATGAAATATTCTCTTACTATAGGAATATTGGTGTCACTAGTGTGATTCATTCTATTGTATTAGTGAAATTATCCCAAATCTCTCCTGTTACCTCTCCTCTTTATGATGCTGGCATCTCTGAAGATGAAATGAAATTAAAATGGAAAACACATTTTAAAATTCTATGATTTTTTGCTTGATTTTCTAAGTTGTTCTAACTCTTTTTTAGATTTTTCATGCAGTTCTCTTTCTTTTTCTAATTGTATTTGAACTGCTTCTAATTCTTTTTGTGTTATATTGAGTTTTGATTTTAATGATCCTACTACTGCACTTGCTGCCTCAATTATTCCTGAGGTACTTTGAGATTTTTGCTCTCCTTGAATGAAGTCTCTTTCTTTTGGAGTTAGGATGTCTGCCTCTTGAAATTTATCTTTTTTCCGTAATTCCGTACTTGCGTTGTATAATCTTGAATTTGCTTCTTCTAGTTGTTTTTCTGATTCTATCTGTTGTTTTTTAATCCCATGAAGTTCTGNTTGGTCTTTTTTAATTTGTTCATTAATTTTTTTATGTTGNACTTGTAAATCTGAAAANTCTNTTTTCATTTTTATCATATTTTCTTTTGTTTTGTTGAANTCCTCAATTGATTNACTGTCTTTAATNTGATCTGAATTTTTGATTTTNACTAAAATTTCTGAATGNTCTCTTTTAATTACNTCNAACTCCATCTTTTTTTGATTGAGTTCTTTTTTTACTTCCATTATGNTGTTGATTGCTACATTGTACTCTTCNTTTACCGTCTGAATTCTCTGTAAAATATTGTCTAGTTCATCTTGNTTTGTTTTGTATTCATCTTGCTTNATTCTGAAATTTNCTTGNAATTTTTCTATTTCATCGTCTAATCCTTCTTTTAGTAGNTNTTCTTCACTATTTTTGGAAACTNCTTTTTCTTTTTTNCCAAACAATCCCATAANTTTTCTCTATTTTTCTAAAAGATGAACCTTTGCTTATGACTTTTTTCTACCTCTGATGAATTTTANATAAAATCCAATTCCTCCGATAATTATTCCCCCAANCCATGTAATGATNCTCANGCTTTTTGGAACAATTGCTTCTTGTGGTCCTACAATTAGTAATAANGCNCCTAAAATAATTANTGCAAATCCTCCACTTTTTTTACTTTTATTGTGATCACTNTGAACCATGATTATAGATATTCTGAAAGTGTTTTAGCAACTTGTTTNCTTCCAATNTCTGNAATGAAGGGTCCTATTTTTGGTCCTCTAGATGTTCCTAGAATTATTTGATATAATNCTTTAAAGAAATCTTTTGGNTGTANATCATTTGATTTTGCAATCTGGTATATTGTATTTTGAATATCTTCTGGGTCTTCATCTGNTNCAAGTGCTTTAACTAGNATNTTTAGTGCTTTTTTTANCCCCTCGNCTAATTCAATTTCTATTTTTTCTTGTTGATCAAATTCATCTGAATANTTTCCTGCAAGGTTTATGAGATTTTTTATTTCATTATTTTCTTCTTTAATTACTCCATAATCTAGAAGTTTTTTCATCACCCTCTCTNCTCTATTTTCTTTGAAGATTTTTGTTAATTCAATTAATAATCTATAATTGACATGTATNCTTGATTGNTTTGGAGGGTTTAAGAGATTNACATATTCATAAAGTCCCTTTGATTTTGTAACTTTTGCTTGATTATCTATTTTNATTCTTCCAAAGTAAATATCCTCAAGTTCATTATATTCACTCATTAGAGATGGTATGTCTTCAAATCCTAANTCNCGTGCACCTGTNATTCTTTTGTATAATAATAATAGAATTGATTTTGGAGTTCCAAATTCTANCCATTTNTGNGCNGTAATCACATTTCCTAATGATTTTGAAATCTTTTTTCCACNTTTATCTAAGAACATTTCATATTTTACNTGNTGAGGNTGTGGNCATTCTAATATTTCATCTGCNACCCAATCATTTACTTTGACCGAATCCATNATNTCTTTTCCATANGCCTCAAATCTAATGTCAAATGCTGTCCATCTTGCAGCAAATTCTACTTTCCATGCTAATTTNCCNANATCTTTTGTAATGTCTGCTTCTCCTTCATGACCNCATCCTTTGATCATTTTTGANCCAATTTCTGTATCATGACATCNATACTTNACTTTTTTNTCATCTATGATGTATTCNGTAGATTCTGCAGTATAGAGGCGATTACAGTTTGCGCAAACTGGAAAATATGGAAGATANTTTTGATATTTTTCNTGTCCTACTAATTCTGANATTTTNTNNCCAATNTTNGTACTNTTNTGTAAAATTGTATGTATCTGATCTTTNAGTANNCCTTGTTTGTAAGTATCAATNGCTCGTCTAAATTCNTATTTTATTCCNACCTTNTCTAATCCATCTAAAAGAATACTNCTCATATGCATNCCATACGAATCATGACANCCATATGGATCTGGAATTAATGATACTGGTTTTGCTAAATGCTCTTCTAATGAATCTGGAAANCCTGNTGGNATTTTTCTTAATCCNTCTAGATCATCTGAATATGCAATTAATTNAGACTTGTATCCTAAATTCTCTAATGCTAATTTGACNCCATAAGCTCTTACGGCATCNCCTAAACTTCCAATATGTGGAACTCCTGATGCTCCTAACCCGCTTTCAACTTTGAGTACATCTAAACTTCTTCCAAGAGTTTTTTCACGTTCTAGTAATTCTGATGCTAACTTATCTATCCAAGTTCCTTTACCAATAATTTCTTGTCCTGACATTTCTTTTCACTAGTTGAGTTTTTTGGACATGTATGGCCCATATAATGAATACCCTAATTTTTGATAATATTCTCTTGTACCTATTGCACTAATTACTAAAATTTTCTTTGCATCAAATTCTTCCTTTGAAATTTTTTCAGCTTCTCTCATTAAATTTTTCCCTAACCCTGAATGTTGTATTTTATCATCACCTTTTTCTCCTAACTTTAATGATTTACCATACACGTGAATTTCTCTTACAATGCAACTATCTTTCCCAATTTCATCTCTGTGAGCTTTATCACTTGGTTTTCTTAATCTTAAAAATCCATAAATTGATTCATCCTTATCTTCAAAAGATAAGAACACTTCTTTTCCTTCTGAAGAATCATAGTTTATTCTATTTAGCTTGATGTCTTTTGATTCTGATTTTTTATTTGAAAGACCTGCTTCTCTACATCTGATACATTTGCACACAAGTCCTTGTTTGGCTAGATTTTGATGTACAATTTGTCTTAGATTTCCTGATTTTGGCCCTGCGATAATCTCTTTTGGAGAAATTTCCCTTTGTACTCTCATGATTCTAACCCATTTTGGAATGTTTCTTTTTACTTCTGTTAAAACTTTGATCATATCTTCATCTGAATATGGTGTGTATTTTCCCTGTTTGTGTTCTTCATAGAGTGGTGTGTTTTCAATTACTAAAGATGGATAGATTTTCAACATGTCTGGACGTAATTGTGAATCTGAAAATAATTTTTTAAAATCTTGAATGTCTTCTTCTGGTGTCATTGTTGGTAATCCTGGCATCATATGAGATACAATTTTGTATCCTGCATCTTTTGAAATTTGGAATGATTCTACTACGTCGTTGTAGTTATGTCCTCTGTTTACTCTTTCATACACCCGTTCTTGTAATGATTGGACTCCTATTTCGATTCGTGTAATTCCTTGATTTAGCATTACATCCACATGTTCTTTTTTACAATAATCTGGTTTTGTTTCAATAGTAAATCCTACATTTCTTATTGATGCATGTTCATTGTTTATTTTTGCTTCTTCCAGATTTTTTGAATTTGTTCCATTTAATGCATCATAACATGACTTGATAAAATCAGTTTGATAATTTATTGGCATAAATGGAAACGTACCGCCAACAATCACAATTTCCATTTTTGTGGGCTCGTGTCCAAATGATATTAGTTTCTCAATTTTTGATGTGATTTGTAATTTAGGATCAAATTCATTTTCAATTGCATTAAGTGATGATGGCTCTTTTCCTGTGTAACTATTTGGTGAATTGAATTCAATTCCTCCTGGACAATATGTACATCTTCCATGTGGGCATGCAAATGGTTTTGGCATTAATGCGACAACTGCTACCCCTGATGCTGTTTTTGTAGGTTTTCTTAGTAATACTTTTTTTAACTTTTCAAAATCTGACTCTTTAACCGTTGATAGTATTTCATAATTCCGTGGAATTCTTTCTAATGCATATTTTGTACATATTTTTATGATTTCTTCTTTAACCTGTTTTTTACTAGGCTCATTAATCATTAGGAGATTTTGGGTGATTTCCCCACATGCTTTAGCAATTGTGGAATCTAATTTATTCATGAATATTTAGACCTGTTTGGACATAAATTCGTTGAATAATTTTGTTTTCCATGTCTCTATTCTTTATTAAAATCTTATTCTGATTTTTGCTCAGATTTTATTTCTGATGGTTGACTGCCACTTTTTTGTTCTTTTCTGTATTCCATTTTCAGCCAAATTGGTGTGATGATTGTTGTTACTGCAACCATTATTACAATTGTAGAATATACTTCTGAAGTAAGAATTCCTGCAGTTACTCCTACTCCTGCTACTATTAATCCGACTTCTCCTCTTGAAATCATTCCAATTCCTACTCTCATTCCTTGTTTCTTACTTTTCAAAAATAACATTGCAGGCAATCCACACCCAAATAATTTTGTAACAACTGCAATAACAATTACCACTCCACTTAACATTAGAATTTCTACATTCACTGCTCTGAGGTCCACTTGTGCTCCGATGATTGCAAAAAACAACGGTGCAAAAATTAATCCTATTTTTCCAATATAGTTTTCTATTTTATCAAATACTTTGGTAGTTGATAATGCCATTCCTACAGCAAAAGCTCCTACAATCGGTGATAGTCCTATTGAGCCTGCAAGTGCTGCCGCACCAAAGAATGACGCTGTAGCAATTCCTTCTACACTGCCTTTTGCTTTCCATAATCTTGGTGTGATTATTTTTGGAATGACTACCACTGCCACAATAAGCATTATTGCAAAGAATCCTAATACTTGTAAAATTGTGATTGTAACTTCTGTGATGTCTATGTTGTCTACTCCTCCATCTGAACCTGCAATTGATGCTACTACTGATAATACTGCAATTGCTAAAATATCATCTACTACTGCAGCACCTATGATGAGTCTGGCTTCTGGAGTTTTGATTTTTCCAAATTCACTAAGAACTTGAATTGAAATTGCAATACTTGTTGCAGTAAGTGCAGTTGCAATTAACATTGATTGTAATGCATCAAATCCAAACATTTGGAATACTGCTAATCCTGCAAAAAATGGAACTACTACTCCTAGTGTACCTACTGTAAACGATGCTTTACCGCCCTTGAGGAATTCTTTTGGTGTCATTTCTAATCCTGCCATAAACAAAATTACAATTGCACCCATTTCTCCTAGTACTTTAATTTCATCATTTATCTGAAGTAATTGTTTTCCATCTATTACAAAAAATGCTCCTAGCGCAAATGGGCCTACAATCATTCCTGCTAATAATTCCCCCAACACAATTGGAAGTTTCAGTCTAAGAAACAGCTCTGCCATTAATTTAGCTGCAAAAAGAAGTATTCCTACCCCGATAATTGTTTCAATAAAGTGAACTTCACTCATTTTTCTATACTAAATCATAGAAATGTGTCATATAAGGTGATGTTAGGTTAAAAATTATTTTGTTATTACTAAATTAAGCAATTTTTTCTGAGTTTACTGTGACACCTTTTTTAGAAATAATTCTTCCTATTTCTTGACTTTTGATCTTATGTTTTTTGAATATTGATATGATTTTTGCTGCTTGTGTTTTTGGAGCAATCACGCAAAATCCTACTCCCATATTGAAAGTTTTGTACATTTCTACAGGATTTACTCCTTGTTCCTGTACCAATCCCATTATTGGAGGAATTTTTGGTAAGGAATCTATCTCATAACCTATGTTTTTGAGACGTAATAACTTGGTAAATGCTCCGCCTGTAATATGTGCAAGACCGTTGATTTTACATTTTTGAATCATCTCGAGAACTGGATTTGTATAAATTTCTGTAGGTTTGAGTAGTGCATCTCCTATTACTCCAACTCCTTTGACTTTATCTTTAATTGAATATTTTTTTAATAATGCTTTTCTTGCAAGTGAATATCCATTTGAATGAAATCCTGTACTATTTGCACCAATAATTATATCTCCTGATTTTATCTTGTTTCCTAAAACAAGATCTTTTTTTTCTACTAAGCCCACCACCATTCCTGCCAAATCGAATGCAAAACCTTTACCCTCAATTACATCTGGCATTATTGCAGTTTCTCCGCCGACAATTGGCATTGCAGATTTTTTTGCACCTGTTACCAACCCTTCAACAATTTTTTTGAAAATATTTACATCATTTTTGTTTGCAGCGATATAATCTACAAATGATACTGGCGTTGCACCAATACAAATAATGTCATTTACATTCATTGCAACACAATCAATCCCTATTGTGTTGTATTTTTTCATCATATTTGCAATTACTACTTTAGTTCCAACACCATCTGTGTGAGTTGCCAAAAGCTTTCCTCCAGGAATTTCTACAATGCCTGCATAATGCCCAAACCCATGGGCTATCTTTGCTTTTTTCTGAAGTTTGTGAGTTGATGCAATTAATTTGCCTATTGCCATTTGGCTTTGTTTAATTTTAGAAATGTCTACTCCTGCTTTTTTGTAGGTTAAGGCCATGATTTGATGCGCTAATATTGTGAATAAAAGAATTTGCTTGTAATTTCGATCACATATACATTCCAGATGTGACTTCTCTATGTTCGGTATATTTTTGAGATAATTCACTGAATTCTGAATTTATTCTTTCTTTGTCTTGGAGACTTTTTGTGTCTATGTTCATCTCATAGAATCGATTTAATGCCTCTATCAGAGTTGCAGCAGCTATTGAATCTGGTGCAGTTTTATCTGCTTTTGCCAAAAGGGTTAGGCCTTGAATTTCTCTTACTAAACATTCGTTTAATATTCCTCCTGGTATACCTGTGATGAAACCTTGAGGAATCATGCTGATGTCTTTATCTGCCATTGTTCTCACTAGATCATCTTCAGCTGCACAGTATGCTCTATTGTCATGTTTTTTTCCTGCAACTCCGTCTAAAATCACAATTTCTCTTGAACCTTTTTGTTCTGCCCAATTTAGAATTGTATCTATTAGTGAATACAACCCTTCCATCTTTAGTGTAATTTCACAAATTATTGCACAGATTGTTCCTTTTTTGTTTGCATAGAATCTAAATGGATGACGTAATCTACCTTTCATGAAAACTGTTGATGGTGGAAGATATTTTGATCTCATTACTCCTATCTCCTCCATTTCTAATTTTTCGATAATGTGGTTGATTGCTACAGGCCCTACTAGCCCTGCACCTACAAATCCTGCAAAAATTATCGGATTTTTTAATTTCACTTTTTTAATTTCAAATACTTCAGCTTCTGGAAATTCACTTTGCACTGTATACGTCGTTGTACTCTATCTAATTACTTTTCTGCATAAATAGACCTAACATTGTATGCCCTTTGTCTGTTATTGAATAGATCATATTTACCCCTACAGCTTCTTTTTTGACAAAGTTATAGTTTACACACAAGTGCAAATAATTTAGAAATGATCTTTTCATTCTGATTTTTGATTTTGAATACAGTTCTGAAAACGTCATGGAGTTTCCTCGAAGCTGATATAACAACTTCAACAAAGACAATGTACTGTAATCCTTTGTTCGTGCTTTTACCGCATCAAGAACTTGTTCATCTCGCTTTATGATGAAATCATCAAATTGTTCTGCCACTTCTAGTGGTACATATGTTAATCTTGCTCGTATCATACTGTATGGTACGGTACATTACCTTATTAGTCTTTGATTNGGGTTTTATTGATCATTCTGGGTTGTTTTTTTACANNNTATTTTGTGCCTAATTTTAGTTTGATGANTAAAATATNNTGGTTAANCNCTNTTTTTGAAAAACATGTTNAGNGAAATTAATNTGAATTGTTATAATTGTAAAATTATAGTACATCCTCTACTTTAAACAACATCTTTCTGACCATTTATTGTGGAAGTAATACTAAGNGCNNTTCTTACNGTAGTTGGATTAATTTTATTGTGTTTTGGNGGTAATTGGTTAGTNACNGGNGGNGTTGCANTTGCAAAAAAATTTCGTATAAGNAATTTAGTAATNGGTATGACTNTTGTAGCATNTGGTACTTCNACTCCTGAACTTGCTGCAAGTNTTGCAGCAGCTGGAGAACANAGTGCAATAATTTTGGGAAATNTTGTTGGAAGNAANATTGCAAATGTTGGAATGGTTATTGCAATNGCTGCAATNATTGTACCTCTTGNAGTAAAAAAATCTGTATTAAAAAAAGAAATTCCAATAATGCTNGGTGTTTCNGTTTTACTNATTTTGATTTCAATTGATGGTGAANTTTCNCAATATGATGGANTTTTGTTACTTGGAGGATTAGGNGTATTTGNAGTTTATACATTTAAAGATGCAATGAAACAGAGAAATGAAAATAAAGANGATTNCAAANAAAANACAAAAANCATNTCTCTAAAATCTATTGGATTAATTGGNTTAGGTGTTGGACTTTTGTATGTNGGTGCAATATTNACAGTNGACAATGCTGTNATTTTAGCAAAAGAATTNGGTNTATCTGAAAAAATTATTGGATTNACTGTAATTGCAATTGGTACCTCTCTTCCAGAATTNATTACTTCTATAATTGCAATTAGAAAAGGNCATACTGATATTGGTNTTGGAAATATTATTGGAAGTAACATTTNCAATATTTTAATGATAATGGGTGTNGGTGCANCNCTTGGNGGTGTAATNATTTCATCTGATGTTTATGTTGATTATGCAATAATGATAATTTTTAGTCTTTCATTACTAATTGCGATTAAAACTGGNATAATCAATCGATTAATGGGTGTCTGCTTGAGTNTTGGATATGTTATCTATTTGGCAGTAACATTTTTCAAATAATTTNTGCCTAATTTGGCATTTAAATTGAATTTACTTTAATATTTTCAACTTTGATTGATGGAGTTATTGATGGNAGTGATGCCCACTGAATAACATTTCTTTGATTATTTCCAATCTCTGAGATATTTTTTAACANGATTGGAAGATTNTGAATAATTCTAACTGATTTCCCNGNTCCTTTNATTTTACCATCTTCAATTATTTGTATTCCACTTCTTGCAGTACATGAAAAATCTCCTTTGATTGGATTTACNGCATATGTGTACCATAGTCTTCCTATTAGNAGTCCTTGTTTTGTATCTTTGATCATATCTTCTTGAGAAATATTTCCTTGACCTATTTTCAAATTATGTGGGGNTGATATNGGTATTGGTTCTGAACTTCTTCCCATGGGNGAACCTGNTCTTNATGCATTACCTGTTGACTTTCTATCTTTTTTATAACTATCAAATAAATTTGAAAAAGTATTTTTAAAAATNCCTTNTTCAACTATNNTNTTTTTTTGAGTATTNANTCCTTCATCNTCTATTGGCTTTGTTCCAATACCTTCTGGAATATGNGGNTCATCTGTAAGATTGAATTGTTCAGTAGATATTCTNTNATTGAGTTTATTTGAAAAACAGCTTTTCTTTTCTGAAAATATTTTAAAATTAAAATTATTTGCTANTACAAATGCNAATAATTCNCCTACTGAATATGGTTCAAATATTATGGAATAATTATCAGAATCAATTTTCTGTGGATTAATTGATTTTATACACATGATTTTTGCATCATTNCCTATTTGCTCTGCTGAAAAATTTGATAAAGTTCTNNCACTTGCATGACCAATCCCTGAAACTGGTATTTTTCCANATTCTGACTCTGCATTAANAATTCCNGAAATGTATGTGGCCTTNTCCTCAAAATCTAATCCATTGGAATTTACTAGTTTGAAATCTTCTGAAACAATATTTAATGAGCCTGTAATCGTGTTAATTTTTTCATTATTCGATGAATTTATCATCTTTTGTGCGATATCCATTGAATTTGATCCGGATATATTGTATAATTTTTTATCAAATACTCCTTCNAATTTATTNTTGGTNACTTTGTNTGGTAATCCTTTCCAAAATTTCCTTGATTTTAAATTTTTAATTGTTGCAATACTATTGCCAATTGATTTTTCAATATTATTTTTATCAGTAGTTTGAATCGANGCTATTTTTTTATNCTTAACTAATCTTATNCCAAAATTTTCATCNAAATTTTGTTTGATTTCCNCAATTTTTGAATCAGTAATTCGTACAGTTGTTATNTTTTTTTTAACAACAACTATTTCNCATTCATCTATCTCTATTTTTTTTGAATATCTAAGTGNATTTTCTATAACTGACAATTATTNTCTTCTTGGNTTTTTGTAATTGAATTTGTTAATTTTAATTAATTCCATATATGATCCAAATTGTGCATCNTTAGTAATTCTATCTAACTTATCATCTACTTCGTTTTCATCTTCAAACTTTTTTAGAATGTTATATCGTGTNTCNCTTTCTGCTGGTATTCTTNTGATTTCTCTTACCATCCTTCTGATCTCTTTTGGTTTAATCAATTGACCGTATCCTGAACCTGCAGAAGTTGAAATACTTTCATTGATTAAAGTACCTCCNAAATCATTTGCTCCCCACATTAGTAATAATTGAGACATTTTTTGACCCTCTTTTACCCATGACATTTGTAAATTATCTATGGAATTATTTAGCATNATTCTTGCAATTGCATGTGTAAGTAAAACATCTTTTCCACTTCCTCCTTGTCTAATCCCATCATGNAGTTGATGTTTGTACATTGGAGCTTCTGAATGTACAAAATCAAGTGGAACAAATTCTGTAAANCCCCCTGTTTCTTTTTGTATTTCCCTTAATTTTACAATGTGTTTGACTCTGTCTTCAANTGTNTCTAAATGTCCAAACATCATAGTTGATGTTGTGGAAATGCCNATNTTGTGAGCGGTTTTGATAACTTTTTCCCAATCTTTTACGCTGATTCTTCCTGGAGATATCNTGTCNCTTAATTTCTGATCAAGAATTTCTGCTGATGTTCCTGGAAGTGTATCNACNCCTGCNTCTTTCATTCTTTTTAGAAATTCTTCAATCGTTGTTTCTGATCTTGTTGCTCCATAAAGAATTTCTTCAGGNGAGAATCCATGAATGTGAATATCTGGAATTTCTTTTTTAATTTCTTTACAAATATTTTCATACAAATCCCCTTCCATGTCTGGNGGTAATCCTGCTTGAATGCAGACTTCTGTTGCNCCTACNTGATGTGCTTCTTTTGCTCTTNTTACAATTTCTTCTGTTGGTAGAAAATACCCTTCTTCTTCTCTAAAATCTCTACTAAATGCACAAAACCCACATTGTTTTATGCATACATTTGTGAAATTGATNTTNCTGTTAATCACATATGAAACAATATCNCCAACTCNTCTTCTTCTAATTTCATCTGCTACAAGNCCTATTAGNTGAAAGTCNGCCCCATCAACATTATACAATTCAATNCCNTCTTTTACCGAAATTTCTTTATCTGATAATGCATTGTTTAGAATTTCTGANATTATGGGATCTGAATTTTTAAAAAGNGAATCTAAATTTATTGTCATTTCCAATATTCCTCTTTTACTAGTCCTTCCTCATTTTCAATAACTGCTATTTTGTCTCTTAACTCCTTACTAATAAAAGAAAAAAATTCTGGATATNTTGGGAATCTACATTTTAGTTCAAAACCTGCTTTTTTTGAATTTTCTTCNACTTTGTTGATTNCNGGCCATGAGAATTCTGGATTGACAAAATCTGGTGTTAATGGTGAAATTCCNCCCCANTCNTTTATTCCNACTGATAAGAAACTTTGATATGATTTAGGAGANAAGTTTGGNGGGATTTGTATATTCNTCTCCGGCATTATTATTCTTGATAANGCTACAACTTTTTTGAAATAATTTTCATTNGCAGATGGTACATTTTTCATTATGGTNTCTGGTTTTGGTTGAAAATTCTGTAAAATNACTTCTTGAATGTTNCCATATTTCTGATGTAATTNTTTTATTGCAAATATGGAGTCNATAATTTCNTCCACNGTTTCCCCTATTCCTACAAGTATNCCTGTAGTCATTGGAATTTTTAACTTCCCTGCATTTTCTAACACTTCTAATCTTGTTTTTGGTCTTTTACTTGCAGCTAAATAATGTGGCATNCCTTTNTCTGTTAATCTTTCACTGANATTTTCAAGCATTATNCCCATTGACACATTTGTTTTTTTCAATTCCNTCATTTCATTAAAATTTANATTTCCTGCATTTGTATGTGGGAATAATCCTANTTCTAATGCTAATTCTGATGCATGAATAAGATATTCNGATGTCGAATTAAANCCATTTTCTTTTAACCATTCTCTTGCTTCTGGNTATTTTTTTTCTGGTTGTTCCCCTGTAACAAAAAGTGCTTCAACACAATTGTATTTTTTTGCAAGTTGTAATAATTCTGTAATTTGTTGTTTTGACATNAATGATAATTTCTNTTCTCCNGGNTCTGCTTTGTATGTGCAATAAGAACAAGTATCTTTGCAGAGATTAATNATNTTGAAAAATGCTTTTTTTGAAAATGTNACTGTTTGATTTTTAAATTTTTTTCTAATGTTTTGCGCAGNCAAAAAAAGNTCTGTTGGATCTTTTAATGATTGTTGATANATTTCAATTACATCTTGANGAGAAATTGTTTTATTTTCTAAAACATTGTTTAAACTTTCAGAGTTTAATACAAGACTATTCANCAGAATGGATTCTTGAGTAGAAGTATTTATGCTTGTATTTTTTAATCTCTATTTGGNCTTTCTTGAAGGATAATTGTNGTCTCTGTTATTTTACTATCTCTTAAAACCTCTAAAACCATTTCATCCCCTACTGATTTTGCTCTNTGNAGATGTATCAAAATATCATCAATTTTTCTAACNTCTATTCCGTCTACTGACAAAATTATGTCTCCTCCAATGGAATAATCTATTCCATCNACTTGTATTGTTTTATCAGAACCAATAATNCCTGCTTTTGAAGCTGGACTGTCTTCAATTACTGTAATCACCAAAAATCCTATNGTATCTTCAAGTTCCATNACNTTTGCCATNTCTATATCNANATCTCTGCCTGAAATCCCAATCCATGGATGCNGATATTCNCCATTTTTGATTAGTGTTGGAACAATTTTGACAANAGTTTGTGAAGGTATCGCAAACCCTACNCCNGTAAATTCCCCTGTTGTTGATTGNATTGCTGTGTTAATCCCAACAACTCCTCCTAGCATATTTAATAANGGNCCNCCTGAGTTTCCTGGATTTATAGCTGCATCTGTTTGAATTACATCNGGAATTGAATANCCTGAATCTGTTGGAAGCAATCTTCCTATTTGACTAACAATTCCTGAAGACATGGANCCTGATAATCCAAATGGATTTCCTATTGCNGTTATTGGCTCCCCTACTTTGAGCTCTGANGAATCTCCAAGTAATAATGGTTGTAACAAAGATAAATCTGCATTAACTTTGATTACAGCAATATCTGTAAATTCATCCACCCCGATTATGTCTGCATAATATGATCTTCCATCAAGAAATGTAACTGTTGTTTTTTTTGCATCCTCAACTACATGTGCATTTGTAATAATATGTCCTTTTTTATCAAAAACAAAACCTGATCCTACTCCTCCTATATTTTCTGATGCATCTCCCCTTTGTACATTAATTCTTACTACTCCTGGTTCTACTTTTTCAAAAATTTCAATTAATGAGAAATTTTTTGAATATGGCGATTCAATTTCCTTATTTGCATTTGCGTCAATTCCATCTGTTTTGATTTCTGTTTTAATTGATTCAGGTGGTGATATAATTAAAATTGTGAAAATAACAATTACTATCATCGCCCCCATCGCCCCACCTACAAATATTCCTGATTTGTCCATGAGATTTCTTAATCTTGATTTTCTATGTAAAAGGATTCCTATATGCTAATTGAATTCTGATTATGATCTTTCATTGAATAACTTCTACCTCTCCATGAAACTGCTGATGTCCCTTTAGCCTGAATTAACCCACTCAAAAATCCTAAAACTACTGTTAGACTCCCTAATGGTGCAAATAATGCATAAATTATTCGCAATTTTAACCCCATTTTTACTTCGATTACTGCCCCTGTGTAAATTAGAATTGAAGAAATTAATGAAGTTACAAACAAAATTTTGGCAGAAATATTTTCTGACGGAGACATAATGGATGTTGCCAGAATTGGAAATGGGACAAATAATAGAAATAACACTGCAAAGAAAATACCTATTGCAATTTTTCCATTTTGAAGATATAGTGGAACCATTAATCTTTTTAGAGCATTCCACAAAGTTCCTTTATCTCGTGCCCAAACGGCATCAATTAGATGATCTCCACGTACCATCCTCATTTTATGTCCTGATTCTTTTACTTTTTTCCCTAATGCTCCATCTTCNACNATTTCATGTTTTACTCCTTCNTGCATTCCAACTTTTTCATAGGTTTCTTTTTTCATGATGAAAAAACTTCCAAAGAAATANCCTGTTTTCTTTGANGGATTGTTTACATTTAATGCTGAAAANCTTGTATGTAAAAATGTAGAAATCATTGGAAGTGTGATATTTGTCCAAAAATCAAATGTAACCATTTTTGGNATTGCAGATAANGCATCTAAATTAAATGAATGTAGTTGTGCCACCGCAAGTGACATTACATTTTCAGAATGCTTTGTATCTGCATCTGTAAATAACAATAACTCTCCTGTTGCTTTTTGATANCCTTCCATACATGCCCAATTNTTTCCCATCCANCCATCAGGTTTTGGTTTTGCAGTAACTGGAATTATTTTAGAATTTTTTTTTGCATATTCTGAAATAATTTCNCCNGTGGAATCATTTGAAGAATCATCAATGACTATGATTTCATAATTTGGATAATCTTGATTGATTAAAGAATCTAAACACNCTCTGATNAAGTCCTCTTCATTTCTTGCTGGAAGAATAATTGAAACTTTAGGAGTTGTCTTTGATTTATTTTCAAATTTATCCAAGTATGGTGTNAATCTAAATGAATCCNNCATNGATTTGATTAAAACAANCCATGCTCCAGAAATTGCAATTAATATTNCTGCCAATGANTAATTGAAAATTTCAAAAATTATTTCCATGAGATTATTTCTCTATCNCTTCTTTAATGNNCTGCATTGCTTGGTTGGTACCACTTTTGATGTGTTTTTTAATCATGCCTGTAAACATTCCCATCATTCCTGTTAGTTTGATTTCCCANACTGCACGAAGTATTGTTTTTTCTCCTGTTGGNATAAGTGATATGATTTTTTCACCATTGATGATNCCTTTGGTAAATTTTGCAATTATTCTTTCTTTAGGCTCAAGTTTTACTTGTTGTAGGCANTTTTGATCTCTGAATGCTATTGTNATNTCTCTATTGATGATGTTTCCCTCTTTTGAAATATTTCTGACCTCTTTTGTNCCCTTCCAAAANTTTGGTTCATTATCTATATCTGAAACAATGTCCCAAACTNCCTCTANTGTTGCATTGATTTCAATTTCNNCCTCGATAATTGCCATGTATTAACAAGCCTGCATTCCGCATTAAATATATTAGATTCCTGAACCACTTCAAATAGACTGTGATGGGCAACATGCCTAAAATCCAGAACATTAACTCCAGTTCTAATGGCNTTTGCCACTCTTCCGTCACAGTCAACTTACCTTTGAAAAAAAAATGAAACCCACAAAATACATGCCAAAAATAGAAACCTTTGATGGAAATGGTTTTTGGAAAAATGCATATGCCCANCAACGTGGNAAATTATTAAAAAAAGTCANTGTACCTGAAGANCAAATAATTATTTTGGTAAATAAAAAATATGTTGAACTTCCTGCTGCATTAAAATATGAAATTGAAACAAGTGGNATAGATAAAAAAGAGTTACAATAAATTCGAAATTNATTTTAACCCTAAAANATAGTGTTTTTTTATGTCAAATGTATCATATGATGATTTTGCAAAACTAGACATCAGAGTTGCAAAAATTATTGCAACTGAATCTATTGAAGGCAAGTCAAGAATCATCAAAGGAAAAATTGATTTGGGAAATGATGATCAACGTGATGTTATCATTGGTGGTGCTCAATATTTTCAACCTGAAGATATTGTAGGGAAAACCGTGATTGTTTTAGCAAATCTTGAACCAAAAAAAATGGCTGGTGTTGAATCCAATGCTATGTTATTNGCCGCAGATGTTGATGATAAACCATTTTGGTTGACTGTGAATGAAGATATCCCTTTGGGAAGCCCTATCAAATAATTTTTTTNTTTTTTAAAATTTNATGAAAATATATTTTAAATTATAATCAATCATAAATCATTAATTCTTTTTCTTCTAACAATGCATGTAAGTTGTTAACTGATCTATAAACATCCGGTTCTTGCTTTGCCCCTGTNCAGACAAGTTTCCCTGAAGAAAATAACAATATCACNGTTTTTGGGTCNACCATTCTATGAATAAGTCCTGGAAATTGTTCTGGNTCATACATACTTCTAGGTAATGTTCTTGCAGCTTGTTCTAAATGGATTTTTCCACCNAGATTGATTGATGCNACAATATTTTGAATTGTAACTGTNGCATCTTTNTTGACTTTTACTTTTCCTTTTCGAAGTTTTTCTACTACTGTCTTTACAGCTTTTCTTGCCATGTCNTCGGATTTNGAGCCTGTACATACCATTTTTCCTGAAGTGAAAATTAATGTTGCAGTCTTGGGATTTTTTAATCTAAACACTAATCCTGGAAATTGATCTGGATGATATTCTACATCTGGGAACTTTCTAGTAATTTCATTCAAATCCATCTTTTGAAANACATCTGCAGATGCTACCACATTTTCTACACTTACAATAGGTTTAGTTTCAGGCATATTTTGTTTTTTTGTACTTAAACTACAATAAAAGCACTCTCAAAAATTTCCCANAAATTCATTTTTNAGGAAAATTGATTTNTATTTTGATACTTGGACGAATGNTTTAATTTAGATCTGAACANNGCTGAGTTTATTGGATCTTTTCAATATTGATTTTGACCANTTGTTTTCCATGANTGATGACTCNAANCCGCTAATGATGTTGGTTTGGATTTTACCNATTATCCTCTTTGTATTTTATGGACAAAGAATTCAANTATACGTCACTTCTGGTGAAATTAAAAAAGCAATAAAAAAACTTGATTCTTTTAGAGAAGAATCTANAACTGAATTAATTGATTATATTAAAAAAAATACTNCTTTTGAAATAGATTCGATAAAAAAAATTGACCGCTTTTTAGATTATTTTACTATAATGCCTGTTGATATGGACCCTAATGGNATTGTTGACAAAGTTCAACATACAGTTAGAGCCAGAGAGGACTATACTAGAGAGCANATCAAAACACTTTATCCNCAACTTAGTGATTTTGAATTAACCAAAGTTCAAACNTTACTNGAACTTGCATCATCATTACAAATGATTNACAAAATAGTTAATCANATGTTCTTAACTGCTAAAAAACAAAACAACTATCCCTTAATTTTNCCCCTTCAGATGATTCTTCCTTTTGTTATGGAACAGGCAGAAGCAATGAAAGAAGCAATTNCTGCGTTTAAATCTGGACAGCCAGTTGGAGATGGAATTGGACCTATGGTAGTTGGTAAAATGATGTTAAACTGTGAAAAACAAATACTTGCATTTCAAACAACTCTTGCAAAAACTGATTTTGAAGGTAGACAATTACTTCTTTTAAAAGCAGAGGGGCCTGGTTCTACTGTTGGTAGACCTGCAGATGCATTAGAGAAAATTGTTAGTGAAAATACAATTAATACAATAATCATGGTTGATGCTGCTTTGAAAATGGAAGGTGAAGAATCTGCCTCTGTTGCCCAGGGTTTTGGTGCAGCCATTGGTGGAATTGGAACCGAACGATTTCAAATTGAAGCAATTGCAACAAGCAAAAATATTCCCATCTTTTCTATCGTGGTAAAACAATCTGTAAAAGAAGCAATCACACTAATGACAAAAGAAATCGCCGATAAAGCAGATGATACACGTCAACAAGTTTATGAGATGATTAAAGAAAATACCAAAGAAGGCCAATCGATAGTAGTAATTGGTGTTGGAAATACTGTTGGAGTTCCACAATGATATTTTCAAAGAAAAAAATCATTATTGCATATACTATTGAAAAATGTCCTGAATGTAATATGCAAAGAAAACGGAAATTTGCTAAGGGTGATATTTTGTTTACCGAGTCTTCAAAATGCACATCATGTAATGGGATTGCTGTAATTGAGAAAATTTTTGGTGAGTCTTTTGAACAATAATTTTATTCTGTTTTAAATTTTACATTACATGTTGGACAAAACCAAGTTATTGTTTCTCCCTGTTCTTTGAACATTATTCCGTGACATTTTGGACACGGTCTTATTTCCTCACTCAAAATATTTTACCTTTTTTTGAAGTCTTTACGGTGCTCTTGTTGTTACAGTTACGCCTGTCTCATTTGGAATAAACGTGTGCTCAGCTTGGGCAACTCTTTGTTCATTTACTTCAATTAGTACAGGATATGCTTGGACTGCTTTTTTCTTAACTAAAATATCTAATAATTCTCTTGCCTTTTTTTCATCCCATTCTTTTGTAATCCATCTTAATGCAAATGGTAGCATGTTGAAATTTTTCCAAATGAAATCAAGTAATCTGTCTGCCTCCTCATTTTTTGTTTTCTTTCGAGAATTAATTGCAAAAATATTTTTTATTTGACCATTTCTAACGAATCCTCCTGCTTCTTTTGTTGTTACAAATGGTTCACATGCATATGCTGAATTATCTGAAAGTGAAAATCCTCCAATTGACCAAATATTTGGGATTGATCTTCCCGCATGAATTGTATATTGATCTAATGAATGACCGCTAAGATTTGCAATTGGTTTGAATCCTAATTGTTTAATTGTAGTTTCAATAGTACGTCCAATATCACTAGCTTTGACTCCTGTTTTTATCATTGACATTGCATTTGATAACCCTTCTTCTGCTGCTTGAACTAATCCATCGAATTGTGCATCATAACAAACTGTAACTGCTGTGTCTGCAATGTATCCGTTGATTTGTGCACCAAGATCAATTTTTACTAAATCTGTATCTTTGATTGTAATTGGATCATTTGGTTCTGCAGTGTAATGAGCTGCAATTTCATTAATACTTGTATTAACTGGAAACGCACATTTAGCTCCTCTTTTTTTAATTTCCCCTTCTACTTCTTCACAAATTTCATACACTGATTTTCCAATCCAGTCTTTCACTCTGACTATTTCTCTTACTTCAGCTGCAATCTTTCCTGCTTTGAGATAATCTTCTATTTGCACAATCATGATTTTTGGGTACCTTTAAAATGATTATCTGTGAAGCTTAAATTGGGCGATTCTTGTGTTTTACTGGGATCGTGGTCTAGCTTGGTATGATTCTGCGTTTGGGACGCAGAGGTCGCGAATTCAAATTTCGCCGATCCCACCATTATCTTATTATGAAAATAAATTCATGATACAATTGCCGAGCAATGAAGAAGAGTTAGAGAGATGACTTTTGATATGAAGTAAACTAATGGCTCTGAGCTCCGGCATGTTTTTATGAATTCACTAATGTGAGGAATTAATTGAAATTTGAAAGACGCGATATTTTGTTAATTGCTGGACTTATCCTCTTTATGATTGGGTTAATTCCATTTATGAGCCCTGCATATGCTGCAATTGTCGTAATTTTGATGTATTTTGGAATCAAAATCTATGTTGCAAAGCGTAAACAATCTATTGAGAAAGATGTTGGTGAGGGAATTTGTATGGAATGTGGTTCAAAAGTCTTAGACAAGAAATGCCCTATCTGTGATAATCTTAACGAATAACTTTTTCATTTAGTTGTATCTATATTGATTCTATCAAAAATATTCCAATATCTAGATCTATTACAAAATTATTCTTAATAGAGTAAATCCAAAATATGACTCATTTTCTAATTTATTGTAATGAAAGTACAAGTTTTGATGTTTTATCAAGATGATCCAAAAAAATGCACTGCAGCTAAGATGGTGAAATTTGGTCTTGCTCAAAGTATTAAAAAAATTGGTAACAAGGGAATGGTTTTAGATCCATTTTCTGAAAAAACTTTGATTCCTCAAGATAAATCATTGATAAATTCTATTGTTGGAATTGATTGTTCATGGAATTTAGCTGATCGTGCATTCTCAAAAAAATTTAACGGTATAAAGCGAAAACTCCCTCCTCTACTTGCTGGAAACCCTGTTAATTATTCCAAACTTAACAAATTGACTACTGTGGAGGCCTTATCTGCATCACTATTTATTTTGGGATTTTCTGAACAAAGTTTGGAATTACTTGACAAATTCAAATGGGGTCATACTTTCTATGAACTCAATCAAAATCTTTTAGATGAATATTCTAAAGTTGAAAATGAGAAACAAATAGAATTGATTCTAAAAGATTATGGTTTATTATGACTGTTTGACACTTTCTGATTCTTGTTTTAACCAATTCCTTAGTTTGAGAATTTCTTGGTCATCACTTTTGACCTGTAATGCCTCATCACAACATTCAAGAGCTTCATCATATTTTCCCATTCTACCCAATGCGAATCCTTTGTTATTTAGTGCATATGTGTTGGTTTTATCTAGTCTAAGAATGTCATTGCTACATTCAATTGCACTTTCATATTTTCCAAGCCTGTTTAATGCTAAACATTTGGCATGCAATGCATTTGAATTATTGAGATCTCTTTTTAAAATTTGATCATAACACTCAATTGCACTCTCAAATTTTTCAAGAAATGCTAAGGCGTATCCTTTGTTAATTTTTGCATCTATACTGTTTTGATCTTTTTTCAAAATATTATCACAAAATTCTATAACTTCATCATATTTTGCATGTTCCATTAATTCATCACATTTTTTGTTAATTGACTCATCTGACATGTAACTAAATCTCCAATTAAATGACTTAAGTTTTTTGGAGATTTTCATAAAATTATTTTAGTCATTTATTTAATCTGAACATAGTTTGGAATTACTTGACAAATTCAAAATGAGAAACAAATAGAATCTATTTTAAAAGATTATGGACTATTGTGATTGTTTTTTCTTGAGAACTATGATGACCCCCACAATAATGATTACTGGAATAATTAAAAATTCATAGAATGACTCATTTTTTGAAAACTCCATTTTCTCTGAATTTACTGTAGGTAATTCTGTTTTCATTTCAGTCACAATAAAACTTGATTCATAAAAATCAGGGCGTAGAACTGAATCTGAAACTGCAAAGATTTTAATGTTATTTGCACCTATTCCGAAATTCTTGGTTTTTTCCTTTGGTATGGTTACTGTGGTTTTATTTTCAATTACTTTGAGTGTCTCTGATGATATGGAATTCCCTTCATTATCTGTTACAAAATACAAAATACTGTCTGAATTTTCCGTTATGATATCAATTTTGAATTCTGTTCCTGCTTGAGTAATTTTTTTCAAATCCACTTTTTTTATTAGTGGAAATTCTGTTTTTTCAAATTTTGACCACTCTCCAACTTTGAATGGATATGACTCGTCTTCAAAAGCGTTAACTGTAATTGTCCTTGATTCTGGTGCATATGATTTAAGATAAAATGGTCCGTTACTTATCACGGCATGATTGTTTTCATCAATCCATTTAATTGATGAATCATATCTGTTCTTATAATATTCTGAATTTTGTTTACTTTCTTTAAATTCTACTGGAATGTAATTAGTCTCTTTGAATTTTTGTAAATATTCTTTGATTAGATTTGCATCATTTGGAACAATTAATGATAACCAATTAACATTTTTACTTGTTGCCCCTGATCTAGAAAAGGAGACTTTACCATCTGTAACTGCTTTTTCCATAGCTGCTGAAATTTCCCATGGCATTGAATTCCATAACATTGCCCATTCGGCAATTTCCCCATCATCGAAATGCCAATAATCTGCATAGACTTCTATTGTGTCTTCATCAATTACATTTACCCCCTTTATTGTCTGAAGACTCTGTGTTGCAATTGGAGTAAATTCTGAATCATAAGTTTTATCGTTTTCATCTGTTTGTGTTCCCCATTCTATTGTAAAATACAACGAATACAAAATATCGTTCATATCCATTTTTTGTCCGTTATGCCAATTACTGAAATTCAAATCAAATACAACTTTACTTGTCGCAAAAGAATTTGGTGATACATTATCCCATTGCTGTAATTTTGGATTCCAAATTTTTGATTCCTGAGGAATGTTTAACTTTCCCTCTGGTCCTGCAGTTTCAACATCCCATGTTGCTCGAATTGGGATTGTCTCTCCTGTGAATGGGTGCTTAAATGAGCCTGGATCTGAAATAATTCCCCAAATTTGTCTACTATACATATCTGTCAATCCCATTATTGGATTCCATGCTCCCTGATAGATCTGTTTGACTCCTACGACAAATTCATTGTCATCGCTTTTTGCATTGATTGGTGTGAATCTACTTGGAACTCCTGCTCCAAAATCATTTACAACCCCGCTGACTTTTTCATTTACAACGTATTGATCAATTTTACTTGCCAAAAAAATTCTAACTGATTCATTAATTCCTTCAACAACTGCTTCTTGAATTAACTCTAATCTTTTCTCTGAAGATTCAAAATCTCCTGTGTAAATTTTCTGTGTAATTTCATCTAATTTGTCATTTTTGTAATTCCAATATGTTGGGTCATTGAATCCTGGCATGCTTGAAAACCATGGAGAATACATTTGTCCTAATCCTATAGAATCGTATCTTACAAATGCAGAACTTGCCCACCCTTCAGTATATAGACTCCATTTCAAATCTGATGGATTTGAACCATACACTACAACAAATGCTTTGTTAAGATCTCCAAAATCCTTTTTGATGACAAATCCTATTCTTTCTAATTCTACTGATAAAATTTCCCCAATTGATTTTCTTATCGGATCATCGCTTCTGATAAAAATTGTTATTTCAATTGGTTTTTCATTAATTACCCATTTATCATTAATTTTTTTTGCTCCTTTTTCTTTTAAGATTTTTGAGATAATTTCGTTTGCAAGTTCTGGATTATATTTAAAATTAAATAACTCTAATTGTTCAATAACTGAAAGATATTCTGGTTCTGATGTGCTATAGTATGAAATTATTGGTGCTCCATAACCTCCCATTAATTCATTAACGATTAATTTTCTATCAATTAGATAATTTAACGCAAATCTGATTTCTTTGCTTGAAAATGGATTAAATTCATCTGCCTCTGCTGGATTTACTAAAATACTGTATCTCCCTCCTGTAGAATCAAAAACTTGCAATCCTTCCTTAGCCTGATGAGTTTCTAATCTGTCTGGTGAAATTGTATAATAATACACATCAAGGTTTCCATTCCTCACTTCTTCTAGTGCGGTATTTTCATCTAAATATTGGATAAATTTGACTGAATCAAAAA
Source organism: Nitrososphaerota archaeon (assembly GCA_002730325.1). Lineage (GTDB taxonomy): Archaea > Thermoproteota > Nitrososphaeria > Nitrososphaerales > Nitrosopumilaceae > Nitrosopumilus. The sequence continues at coordinate 3,203 of PBZV01000026.1, read as the reverse complement.
ACGTATTTTTTTCTGCAAAAGAATTAGTTTGCATCATTGTTACAACTGTTAAAGCTAGTATCACAACTAGCAATTTTTTCATAATTCTGATCTTTATTGCTTATAATAAAACTATATCATTATTTTTTTGAATTTATTATCTCTTAAAACCTAAATTCTACATCTAAATCAAAACATCTGTATGAAAGTTCAACAAAAAATGATTGTAGGATTACGTGGAATTATACCTGGTGGGATATCTGTTGATGATTTTTGTGCTGTGACAAAAATGAGTCCACTTAATTCTAAAACAATTCTAGATGAATTTGTAAAAAACAATATTGGTTCAAAACAAAATGATTTTTATTATTTTGAAAATGCCGATAAACTCAAAATTGCTGTTATCTTGCTTGAACATGGATTTCCTATTGATGAAATCTCAATTGCGTTGGATTGGAAGGATTTTGAAGGATTAACTGCTGAAATTTTAACTTCTAAAGACTTTGCAGTGATTAAAAATTTAATTTTGACAAAACCTCGAATGGAGATTGATGTAATTGGAATTCGATTGGGAATTGCAATTTTGATTGATTGCAAACATTGGAAACGTTATAGCACTTCTTCTTTAACCAATGCTGTTAAAAAACAAATTGAGCGAACAAAAAAATATGTTGAAAAAACCCCTGGTTCAATTGCAGTACCTGTAATTGTGACTTTATTTCAAGACAAAGTTAATTTTATTCAAAATGTACCCATTGTACCTATTTTCCAATTTTCTTCATTTGTAGATGAATTTTATGGAAATATTGATCAGATGAAAACTATAGGAAAAGACTAGTAACGAAAAATACCACTCCGCCAACAACAAATCCTTTAGTAATTTTAAGAGAATTGTCTAGCGCCTTTGAATAATCTTCATAGATTCCTTGCCCCATCACCATTACTTTGGTCTCATTTTCTAAAATCTCAAATCTTCCAGTATCTGTAGTTTCTGATTTTTTTGCAATTTCTAGAAACCATTTTGATAACTTGTCTGCACTTGTGATTAATCCTAGTTGATAGTATCCATTTCTGTTCCTGGCTTTAACTGGTGCATAGTGTGTATCTGATGTACATATTTCTAAGAGATGTTGTTCTCTTTTTGAAAAATTCTCTATTATTTTCTCTCTTATCCCATTTTCCATATTGTTTGCATCAGCCCATCCGATGAAATATTTTCTTTCATTAATTTTTAGACAAATAGTTCCCAATCCTCCCATTCCCAAGTCCTCTGTCCACACATCCATGTCGTCAGAATTAGCATATCCGAACTCAATTGGAAATTTGTCTTTTGCTACTAGCGAATCTAAACATGATTTTGCAGCTTTTAACATATCTTCTCCATCTTCTTTTGAAATTTCTTCTCCCATTGCATTGTGGCAATCTACTAACAAGGTTCTTGAAAATTTTTTATTTTTTGCATACTCATTAATTCCTGCTTTCATATAATTTGGAATATCTTCCATTCCATGTGGTGAAAGTGATAATAATAATAATGGATTATCTCCAAAAAGTAATCCTGTGACTCTTGCATTATTAATTTGAACTACTACTGGCTCTGTACATTGTATCCCCTCATCTTTGACTTTACTTGTTTCTAAATTTTTTAAATAATTCTCAACTTCTTTTTTTGATGGAAGGTTTAGTGCATGATCTGAAATACTATGCATGACCATTGCTGATGATTCAAACTTCTTGTAAATCAAATATGGAATATTACTTCCCCCTACTGGATGAAATGGGCCTGGATGGATTTCTGGAAATACCATTGTGAATTTGTCATTTCCATTAGATGGGAGTAATCTGAGTTGTGATGTTGTAACTTTGGTCTCACTTGAACGTTGTTCCATCAGTTCTTCTGCATCTGTGAAATCATTTCCTTGTGATGCAAGATATGCTTGAATGGTTCTATGAGTACTTTCCATACCTGGTCTACCTGCTCTGTCTGTTAGAACAGACCATACACTTGCAATTATCATAAAAGATATTCCATATCCTAATCCTATTGGTTCACTTAGAATTGAAAACCACATGTCATGTGGAATTAGTATCAAAAACATTGCTAATGGTTGAATAAGACAAATGGCCCAGGCTTTTTTGAGACTAGCTCCCAAAGTTGTTGTGTAAATTCCTATTCGAAAACTTGCAAATAATAATAATCCAAAAGTTATGAAAAACAACTGAATGTCTTTTGATAAAACGATACTTGCAAGAACTCCCATCAAAATTGTTACTGTCCATAACATATTCCCAAAAAGAGAGGAATGCAATGACTTTGAATATTCTTTTTTCTTTGAAAATCGTGAATCTAGTAATTGAGTTAAAACTAAAACTCCTAAAACTAACGGCAACCTATACCAAATTTGCTCAAAATTTAATTCTCCTATATATCCTAAATGTACAGTGAGAACTGTAACTGAAGCTACTACTAATGATACAACTAGAGAAAAATAATGTGAAGATGGATTAACTAAAGTAAGGGAAAATCTGTCGTGTATATTTGAAACGCCATCTGGAGATTCCATGATTTGTTCACGGAGCTAAAAATAAATCAATCATCCATGAAACTGCAATTAAGCTAATTGGAATTGATATCACTATTTTGGGATCTATTCTGAATCCTTTTGTTTCGTCTTCAAAGAATCTCATTAAACCTCCGCTTGATGCTGGAAGTGGAGCTGCTTTATCTGCCATTATGATTCAGACAAATAAATTTTAACATAAAAACTTTATTGTTTGCCCTTGATTTTTTGAATGGTTTCTAACGCCAAATTGATTGATTTTAGGATTTCTTGTTGTTTTTCATGATCCTTTTCTTGCTCTAGCTCTTTTGAGAGTGATTCAATTTTTTTGTTCAATGTTTCTTCTAAAGGTGATTTTTTCATCTCTGTTGGTTTTTTTTCTTGAATTGTTTTTCTTTCTGGTTCTCGACCGCAACTTATGCATAATGCATGACCTTCTTTCATTACTCGGACCCCTGAACAATATGGGCAAGGCTCACTTAGCAGTGTTGCCCCTTTAAGCAACATTTCAGCTGCTTTTTTGGTGAGGTCTTTTGTCATAACATATCTTTGACTTTCTATCTAGTTAATCTTTGTAAATCCCAACTGTAATGAAAATTAAAACCAATAAACAAAGACTGTTTGTTTATTTTCTTTAAAAATTCAATACTTGAATTAACATAT
>PBZV01000025.1 GCA_002730325.1 Nitrososphaerota archaeon | reverse complement strand
TTTCTTTGCTGGTTTCTTTGCTGGTTTCTTTGCTGGTTTCTTTGCTGGTTTCTTTGCTGGTTTCTTTGCTGGTTTCTTTGCTGGTTTATTAGAATCTAGTATACTCTTTCTCTTTTTTAATTCATCAAGCTCTGCTTGGATTTTTTTTGCTTCATCAATTAGAGAGTCTTTTTTCTTTGTCATTAAATCATCACACCATTAAATTTTTGTTTCTTATTTATCATTCAATAATTCATTCCTATTTAACAGTAAATACTCCTTGGGTCAAAATGCTTGATTCGTTTAAAACCATTACTGCTTCTATTTCATAAGAACCAGAGGCATCAATAATATGAGAAAATTTGTCGTTTATAGGAAGCAATTTTCCACTAGATGAAAAACATTGTTCAAAAAAGCCACCCTGGGTTATTACATCATTTTTTCCTGAAGAATAAATTGTAACATATAGATCTCCACAATTAAATGAAGAACCCTTAACTTTGATTTGAATAACTACGGGCTCAGAAACAGAATATTGTTTTGATAAACCAATAATGCTAATAGAATCATGAGATTTTTCAGACATTGGCCATAAATTTAATTCTCTATCAGGATCTTGAAGAATACTGAACATTACTGCTGAACCAAGAATTACAGTGATTAGAATTGGCAATACAAAAATTATAAGGAAATTCTTAGACACCATTTCGTTTTAAAATCAGTAATTCCCTTATATCTATTTAGCAAAATTTGAAAAGATCAGTCTGACGAATGAGTTAAATCGTAGCCAGCTAAATATCGCTAGATGCGACTTAGAAAATTTAGAGTAAGGGCATATCGTTGTATTCATGACTCAGGAGAGATAACAGTAGGGGATTTAGCAGCATTTGTTGGACGAAATGAAAGTGGTAAAACAACAATTCTTCAAGCATTAACATTATTGAACAAAGATGAAATTGTTTCAGAGCTAGACTTGTGTGATGAAATGAATGANGAACTTAAAAATAAAATTAATCTTGCAGAAGGGGATTTTGATCTTANTCAACATGAAAGNAGTATAATCAAANAAANATTTCCCAATTTACCAGAAATAAAAAAAATAAAATTATTTAGAACAAATCANGATCAAAAAGTTCAGTATGAATTTGAAGATNTAGAATTTGGAGAAAGTGACAGTGGAGAACTTAACTCATGGGANAATTTCTCAAAACAAATAATTGGATTTTTAGATACCATTCCAAATCATCTCAGAATTCAAGTAGATACTACATTTTTTGATGAAACAGTTCCAAAAAATCAAGAAGCATTTGACAGNGGTATGGCNGAATTCAGTAATCAATTTCATGTAATTGCANTNCAAGAACCTCAAGTANTAGAAGAGTGGGAGAAAATCTATGAAAAGCCAGAAAATCAATTCTCAAATCTTCTTAGTGGGGAAAGNCAAAGAGTGGCATTACAAAATTTTATTGCNTCNGAATTACACCCAAGATTTGTTTATTTTTCAGATTACAAAAAAATCTATGGCAACATCAATCTCAATGAATANCTAAAAGAAGAAAATCGTGANANAACTGAATCAATNGAATTTATNGAAGANTTTGACAAGGCAGAAACTGTAAGAAATTTNTTTTATCTGGCAGAATTAGATTTGAGAGAATTAGATGAAGTAAAAAATAGTCCATCAAANTCTATCAAATTATTAAATGCTGCAAGTAACAGNNTAACTTCAAAACTAAATCCAGCATGGAAAGGAGATCCAATCCACGTAGACTTGAGATACAANCCAGGAAATATCATGAGTGTGGTTATTTCAGATGTTCACAGAGATGGAACAGTTACAAANACAGGNTTACTTAATAGAAGAGCTGAAGGTTTTAAATGGACATTTTCTTTTATTGTNAATTTNGCAGCTGAAACACAGAGNGCTGAATTAAAAGAAGCAATTTTACTATTAGATGAACCTGCAAGAAATCTTCATCCAACACAACAGATGGGAATTTCAGATTTGNTAAGGAANTTAGCAGGTTCAAATCAAGTTTTGTATGCAACACATTCACCATTTATGATATTTGACTATACACCNGGCAGTTTNCTGGTAGTAGAATTAGATAAAAGAAAACATCTGAGTAGAATTTTTTATGATTACTGGAATGCAGATGATAAAACNTTGACCCCTATTTTATATGGATTATCCAGAGGACAGGTAGANTCTATTGTAGATAGAGAAATTGGTACAAANTCNAGACCAATNATTATTGTGGAGACAATGTCTGATTCAATGTANCTTAATGCATTTGATAAATTCTTACAAGATCCTAACATCTCAATGAATCCACTTAATGTGATTGCAGCATATAACAAAAATTCAGTTTTACCTTTAGCTATTTTTTACAGAAATCATGGATATAGAACATTTGTTTTGTTAGATAATACTGAAGAATCAAGACAAATTTCAGCCCAATTAGCATCAAATGAATTTTCATCGGTTCAAATAATATTTTTTGAAAGAGANGGNAAAAAGTTAGAATCAATTGAAGATTATATTGTTCTNGAAGATTATTTACATCCAGTAAATCAAACATATGAAATAAAATTAAGACAAGAAGGATTCTCNAATATTACGCCTGAAGAAATTGAATCNAAAGAAGGGAATGGAANTNTAGANAAATTAAGNAAAATTTGGCAAGAACATAGTAACGANGATTGGGGAGAATTCAATAATGAAGAAATTACCAGATACATTTGTGAAAAAATTTCACTTGGAGAAACTAGTTTTCTCTCAGATAAAACTAAAGATCAATTNCGCTCACTATANAGACTAATTGCTGAAAGGATTAGACAATATCAAAATGTAACAACANGAACAGATTTAGATAAATTTCAAAAANCCAAGGCCTAANATTTAAGAAGGTTTCTCATGATAAACGCTAAATTAAAAAANAAACAACANGAAAAANTCTTCGAGGTAAACATGAAATGANTAAATCNATNACAANAGGAATTTTAATTTCATCANTAATTTTATTTTCAATTATTTTAGTAATAATTCCATCAGATGCATANGCTGCAGAAATCAATGTCAAAAGTGTNGCATTTGAAGAAACNGCAATAATTNAAGTTACAAATAATTCAAAAGAAAATATCAATACTTTTAAAATTTGGGCAGGNAGTGATTATAATTTTAAATCTTTTAAAACAGAAAAAGGNTGGATAGGAGAAAAAACACCTCAAGGNGTAATTATTTTTAAATCATCTGAAAAAATTAAACCAGGAGAATCTGTAAAATTTGGAATNAAAACGGATAAAGNAAATTCTGGAATCAATTGGAAAGCATTAGACAAANCAGATAAACAAATGAGNATTGGAAAAGTNCTCTCAAAAGAAATTCCCAAAGTATCAACATCAGGAACAGGAATTTTCACAGAACCTACATTTAGAATTATTCCAGAAAACCCCAATGTCGGTTCTACAATTAGAGTAATAGGTGAGAAATTTGAAATGTCTCAAGAATTTGATGTTTATATCAATACTAGCAAAATAGGTAGTTTTGCTACTGATAGTGATGGTAATTTCATTACAACAATGAAAATTCCAAGTAACCAGAAAAATGGAACCGTGGATTTAAAAATTAAAGATAAGTCAGGAGGAGTGGAAAAAATCAGCCTCATAGTTGGTAAAATATCCAATGAGCCTTCAGAAAAATTCAAGTTAGTAATTCAAGACTATCCAGAGACGATTCAAATAGGAAATTTCTTAGATGTTTTCGGAACAGCACAACCAGACGATACAATAACATTAAAAATTTCTGATTCTGAAAAAAACATTATCAACTCAGGAACTGTTGAAGTAGATAATCAAGGAAAATGGGAATTTGAACAATCAATTAAAATTCCATTTGATACAATTATCGGCAGTTATAGCATAACAGTTTCGGATGGGGAAGATAACATTATAAGAAATTTGTCAATAAATTCAGATAAAATTATCGCAATAACACCATCCAATTTAAAATTCAATCAAGGGGAAATAATGAAATTTAGTGGTACAGCATTGCCAAATAAAATAATTGAAATCAGCATTAAAGAGCCATCAGGTGATGAAGTTTTGTCAAAAAGTATTCAAGTAAATGAATCAGGATTTGTAGAATTTGAATATCAAACAGAGCAAACATCAACTAAAGGAACGTATACAATTATTGTAACTCAAGAGAAAAATAAGGAATTAATTTTTGTAGGGGTAGGGGAATCACCTAAAATTCCACTTCTTTTAGAATTGGATAAACTAAATTATAAAACAGATGAAAATGCTAAAATTATTTTTTCAGGAAAAGCATTAGAGACAGTCAATTTTCTAATTATTGACCCTCAAAATAACCAACAAGGAGAAATNATCCCAATTACATTACAGCATGACAATAGAGGAGTATACCAATTAGATTTGACAGATTATACATCTGGAGTATATTCNGCAGTTGTTAGTAAAGGAAGTGAACAGGATACCAAAACATTCACTGTAGGATTACAAATAGGGGCAGGAACAATCACAATTAATGCTACAAAGTCAGTTTATCTCGCAGGAGATTCAATGGTACTTTTAGGAGATGCGACAAAAAATAGCATACTAGTAATTTCTTTGATGGATCCAGACGGCAATATTATCAGAGAGAAAAACACATTTTCAGATAAAAATGGAAGAATTTCAGATAACTCATTTAAAATTCCAACAGATGCAAAACAAGGGACATGGAAAATCATTGTTAGAAGTGGATCCACCTCAGATTCTGTAGAATTTGAAGTTTTATCAACAATTGAAGAGGGAATGACTTTGTCAATTCTTGAAGGATTAGAAATTGATAGTGAAATTAAAACAATTACAATCAATGTAAGTGGTGCCCAACAAAATGTTACAGTAAAAATTTTAACAGATAATGGTGAAATGATAGATTCCTTCACATCTTTAGCGTCAGACCAAGGAAACATCAGTTTGCCATGGTCGATTCCTAGCAATATAGAATTTGGAGAATATACAGTAATCGTTAGTGATGCATTTAATACCACACAAATTACTTTTGAAATAATATAATTTCAAACAATTTTATTTTACCAAAAAATTCAGTTAAACATGAATCTTAAAGAAAAAATAACAGAATATCTAAATTTTCCAAAAAAAGGCATTTTATTTAGAGATTTTAGTCCAATTTTAAAAGATCCTTCAGCATTATCTTTTGTTGCAGATGAATTTTCAAAATATTTTCATCCAAAAGATATCGATGTTTTTGCAGGGATTGAATCAAGAGGATTCATTCTTGCCAGCGTCTTAGCATCAAGATACAATAAAGGAATGATAATGATTAGAAAAGTAGGAAAGTTACCTGGAAAAACAACAAAATTATCATACACAATTGAGTATGGTAAAGATACCATAGAAATTCAAAAAGATATCATCAAAGAAGGACAAAAAATTCTCATTTGTGATGATTTGCTTGCAACAGGAGGCACAGCAAAAGCATCAGCAAAATTAATTGAGAAAGTAGGTGGCAAAATTACAGGTTTTGCATTTATCATCGAACTAACAGAATTAGATGGAATTAAAGGAATTAGTAAATACAATTGTAAATCATTGGTGAAATACTAATGGAAAAAGATGTAGAAATAGGAATTTTCGGAGGTACTGGAATTTACGATTCGGGACTACTTGAAAATGCCCAGGAAGTTGATATAGATACTCCCTACGGAAAACCATCAGATACAATTACAGTTGGAGTTTTCAAAGGAAGAAAAATTGCTTTTCTTCCAAGACACGGGAAAAAACACACAATTCCACCACATATGATTAATTTTAAGGCAAATATTTGGGCATTCAAAGAGCTAGGAGTAACAAGAATAGTTGCACCATCCGCAGTTGGAAGCCTAAAAGAAGAATTAGCACCAGGTCATTTTGCTTTGCCATCACAATTTTTAGATTTCACAAAATCAAGGGATGGTTCATTTTCAGAAGATGGTAGAGTAATACATATTTCAGTAGCTGATCCTTTTTGTCCTGAATTACAATCATCTATTCTCAAAGTAACAGATAATCAAAACATGGAAATGCATAAAGATTGTACATATGTCTGCATTGAAGGTCCACGATTTTCAACAAAAGCTGAATCAAAATTCTATAGAACAACAGGTGCAGACATTATTGGAATGACACTGGTTCCAGAATGTCAACTAGCAAGAGAAGCACAAATGTGTTACGCATCAATTTCAACGGTTACAGATTATGATGTGTGGGCAGATAAACCAGTTACGGCAAAAGAGGTTTTAGAAACACTTTCAAAAAATGTAGAAAAAACAAAAAAAGTTTTAACAGAATTAATTGATAAAATTCCCAAAACAAGAAGTTGTTCTTGTGCTAAAGCATTAGAAGAAGCAGAGTTTTAATCATCAACAAATGATTCTTTTTTTAATCCTTCAGGGATTGTTAAATCACCTTGAAGTAAATTACTTTGCAGAGTCATAATTACCTCATCAATATCATATCCTAATTTTTCTAATTCTTTTTCAGTTGTTTTAGAAATTTTTGCACCAACATTTTGCCCTCCAATTCTACCAAATGCAATTGCAGTAAAACGAAAATCATTTTCATCAATAGTAAACTTTCCAGTAATTTTTGCAGCCATCTGACTACCATGAATATTATTAATGTGAACTTTAAGATCCATTTTAGAGACTAAATCTCTACAGATTTGTTAACATTATCGTCAATCAAAAAGCTCCAATGTTTATCATCTTCGATTTTAAAATCATTTGTTTTTAAGGAAATAACATGCTCATCCAAGCATTCATGTTTGATTTCTCCATTCTTTTTTAATCGGACTAATTTCCATTTGTATTTACCTTGTTGTAATTTACAAATACTTACTGCCCATTTTGCATCAGCATCAATTTTTGGCATTCCCACAAGATCAGCTAATTCTTCAATTCCAAGTTGTTTTTCCTCACAAAAACGTTTCTTGCAAACACCACATCGCCATACATCAACTGAACCAATTGTTCTTTCATCTATGTTGATATTTACTACACCAAAATAGACAGGTTGGTGTTTACAAGTTTCAGTATCAATATTCAATGCTGTTTTCCAATTTTAGTATTATTTAGTTCTTGCATCTTCATAGGATTTTTCTAAAAATACACCTATACTATCGACAATTTTATTTCGTTTAAACTCAATATTTTCTCTCTCACACATTCGTCGATACATGTTCACTGCAGTAAATCTAGGATGCATTGCTTCAAATTCAGTTTCAGTTATGTCTATGAAAGCACCCAAAGTCATGAGATCTTTAGATGCCTTTTGAGCATCATCTTGAGAAATTTTCAATTTTTCTGCAATCATAGTTGCAGACATCTTTCCATAACAAGTTACAAGCAAATACACTTTAGCATTAATAGGATTTAGTTTTAATTCAGTGACTAGATTTTGTTCAAGTTTAATCAAATCCATATTTTTAAAACAATTTTTAATTCAATAAAACATGATCTATAGTCACATTATTTGAAAAAAAATTTCTGTGTTTTTAAATGAAAAATCATTAAAATTACAAGAGTAACTGAGCCTAAAAAATTTCATAGTAAATCTCAAAAATCATTCAAGTAACTGTAAATACCAGAAGAAATAAGAATGAAAAACTTGGAAAGACAGTCAATTCCCAAGATACTTTATATTTGGTAAATCAAAATTTTCACTGTTTGTCAAGCTATAAAGGAACATATTCAAATGAAAGATCATTAAATTTTGTAATTCCAATTGTTGTTATTCTATTTTTAGGAGTCATATACATGATGACACAAAGAACAGATTCAGGTTTTGTGAATTTTATTTTGATTGGTGCTGCAGCAGTTACAATGATTTACTGGGTTAAAGTTCTAAAGAAAATGACAAAAGACCAAAAACCAACATACACAAAATCCAGAGAACAAGAAACAAAGAATTGGGTATATGATCTTATCAAAGATGAAGGTGAATTTGTTTTTGTGGCAGAAGTTCCAGGTCCTGAAGACAAAATAGCAGTAAGATTAGTTGAGGGAACACTTTACATTCGTGGAACTATGGGATTTTCAAAAGAGATTCCAATTGAAAATGCAACCAATATGCAAATATTTGATTTTAAATATAGAAATGGCGTATTGACATTAAGGATAAAATAATTAAAGACTTTTTGCTAATTCTAATTTTTGGGGCAAGTATTTATCAGTAATATTTGTAAGACCATATTTTGAAAATGCTTCCAATTCGGCCTTTCTTTTAATTCTCAAAAACACATCTAATTCTTTTTTCCAAATTCCATCTTGATATCTAGGATCTTTTTGAAGATCATAACATCTCTTAATATCAGATTCAGTCATTGGGATAGTAGGCAAATTATATTTTTCAATATCAGTTGCCCAGACTCCAACCCATTTTGCATCAGGGACAGTTAATTCTCTTAAATGTGCAGCATTAGCTGAACCAGATTTAATGACCATTGCAATATGTTCTCCATACACATCACCATCTGTCAAAACAATAACAGGAAGTTTCATTTCATCATGAAGTCTTTTCAACAAAGTTCTNGTTGAACGAGGAGCTTGNCCACCNGTATTGATAATTATAGATTTGAATTTCTTATCAATCTGTTCTTCAACAAATCGTGTAAAAAGACCACCTTTTTCAATTGCAATAACAATTTCTGCACTNGTATCAACTAATTCAGCAGTAGTCAAACTAGGTCCAATAGAATAACCATCAGGATGATTAGATAGATTCATCGTCTTTCCTTCATAACCTGGAATAGTATACTCTATGTTCAAATCACCAAAAATNGAACTTCGTTCTTCAGGAAAAATATGAAAATCTTCTCNAGGTCTGGAAGTNACNGCCTCTAAATCTACAATAATATTATCTGATTCAGATTGATCATCAAACTCTACAGCAAAAGCNTGAGATGAATAATAAACATCTCTTAAAGTAGANGATTTTTTTTCATGTGTTAATCTATTTGCAAAAAATGCAAGCCACATTAATTGTGTAAAAGATCNTAATTGNGCAGAATTTTTTGAACTCCTTAAAGCAGAATTATTACCAAGAATGTATTGTCTAAGTTTTTTGTCATAAACTATNTTNCNTACAGATCTACTAGGAATNGAAAATTTTGGGAATTGNCCATCATTCAAGTCATCGTAAACTTTTGCNCCATGNCTTTTCAATATCTCAAGAATAATNTTNTGNTTATCTTCAGCTTTTTTACTTCGTTGTTTTGATTTACTTGTTTTCAATTTCATTTTCCTCCNNTACTAATTTTGGTTGAGATGCTTTTTCTACATCTAATATTTTTTGNAAATTAGGGGCTTTTTTCTTTCCAGCAAGCTCTGTACAAAATTCTGCAATTAATGGNATATATTTTGCGTATAAGTTTGCTCTTTTTTTTGCCATTTCAGCTTGACCTCGTTTTGACATAAACGATGCCANTTTTCTTGACAAAAATTGTAATGCCAATCTTAACTCTCGTTCAATTTCTTGTCTATCAGCAACATTTTCTTTTCCTGCNGTTTTNTAAGGAATTCTAGTTGAACAAATATGNGANACAATTATGAATGGAGGTTCNCCNTTTANCTTGTATCGNCCCCAATCAGTATCATTAACAACTTTGAGAACTACATCACTTCCCTCATCATAAAGGAGNGGNATTCTATTTGCATATCGATAAACATGAGGTCCGCCAGATTTTATGTCACCTCCAAAAGCTATTCCCATTTCAATAATGAAAGGGAATCCAGAATATGCAGATGCAGGACGTTGTACTACAGCAGTNAAATCAGGATTAAAGAATTTTTTAATTCCTTTTTCCAAAGGTTCNGCACCCAATGGNGCTAAACAACTAGAATCAGGAGCCATGAAATCTTCAAATTTTTGAAGTGCNTCACTTAGATTGACAAGTTCNTGATTTGTCAAAGTTCCCATTCTTTTTTCAGGTTTGAATTTAGCAAATTTTGCAAATTTAACTGCAGTAGTTGGACCTATGCGTTGAAATCTTTTAGTTAAAAATGTNGTAAGAGGTTCACCTTGAANAGTNTTAGTTAGTTGTTTGTAATATTGACTTTCAGAATCCATATCAACTGATTTTGATTGNGAATCACCAAAATCCCAATAAAACAATTTTTTGTTTGGCATATCAATATCTTCAATTCTAATTTTACGTAATTTTTCAAAATCCATTTTTAAAAATGATATCAATGCAATTACAACTCGGACTTGACGTGGAAGATTTTTCCATTTTTTCTTTGNTTTATCCATTATTGAAGTGAAACTAAGNTTTTTTTTAGATAAAACTAAATCTTTTCTTAGTTTTTCAATCATTGNATCATCAATTGTTGGAATTTCAAATTGNGATTCAACAATCATGCGTCTAATACGTTCAACATCAATTCCATGAGGATGTGGTTTAATTATTGTTGGAGGNGCAGGAATGTCTTTTACAAATCTAGGNTTGCTGAATTTTTGTCCTTTAGGATCATCAAAAGTTATTGAAGCATAAGGNGTAATCAAAGAAGTTTCATAAACATAATCTCTAATTTTGTTTCCTGCCTTGGAATAATCACCCTCTAAACAAATACTAACACTGAGTCCTTTTTTTGAAATTTCTTTTGTAGTNTGCTTNACAATNACAGGTTTATTTTTTTGNATNTCNAATAATATTTCAAATTNATTTTGAATCTTNCCATCAGCTGAGCTTTTAACANTTACAGGTTTGTTTGTGGTAATTTGACCATATAGAATTGCCATAGTAGCACCAAGTCCAAACATTCCTCTNGCTTGTTTTAGNCCAAATTTTGAACCATATAGAACAGTTCCAAATGCCAGAGGNATATGTTCAGCGTCAATNCCAGGNCCGTTNTCTTTTACAGTNAAAATGTAAGGTTTNGGNTCAGATTTTTCAGGATCAACAGCCTTGATTGTTAAATGAACATCNGGCAAGATACCTTTTTGATCACATGCATCTAACGCATTTTCAACAAATTCTCTAACTGCAGTGTATAAAGAACGNGTAGGATTACTAAATCCAGCTAAATCTCGATTACTNTANAAAAATTCACTTGGTGAAATTTGATTAAATTTTTCTTTAATAGAAGACATCTTGGTTTTCCCATAATTGCATTTTTTCTTGTTTTGTTTTTCTATTTGCAGCTTCTAATTTNTCATAAACTGCACCATGCATNCCACCACTAGAGATAGCAGAAATTGCATCAACAGCTAATCGTAATTTGGTAGAATCACCAATAATTGAAACNGTTTTTCCATAAACTGAGATATGTGTACTAGTAAGATTTTCCATATTTCGTCTTGCTCTACCGCTTTCTCCAATAATTCTCCCTTTTATCCTTTCAATGCTTGCNCTAGANTTCCCAGCAAACTCTCTAAGATCAATTACATGTAATGTGTTTTCACCTTGTAACAAAGTCATAGCATTTTCAGGTGAAAATCCNCTACCAATTGCCGTTACAATTTCCATTGCTTTGAAAGGTTCAATTTTTTCAACATCACCAGTAGATTTTATTAAAACTTCNCCAGTATCTCCGTCAATATCCAAAGANATATGACAATATTGTTCAATTTTTAATTTGACACTNCCAGATTTTCCAATTAAAACAGCAATTCGATCATTAGGNATNCGAANTANTTTTTCAAAACTCATTTTGTAATTTCCTCAAATAATGTTTCTGGATCTTCAACTTGAATGCCTCTTTTGTTAAAGAATTTTGTAATGTTACTAATATCTCTTTTAAGNAATCCAGTGGAATTAGGATGTCGAAGATCAACTGCAGAACCCAAATCAAAAACTATCAAACCATNAGTTGTTTTGAAAATATTGTATTCAGAAAAATCACCATGAACTAATTTTGCTTTATGATACATGTCTTTAATTATTGAAATTGCTTGTCCATAATCATTTTCATTTACTTCTGANNTTAGTAATTGTTTNCAAGGAGAACCATTTGTGCCTACAAAATCCATTGCAAGAACATTATTTGATACACTTCTGGGATTTGGAACAGGNATTCCAGCATCATANCACTGAGTTAAATTACGGAATTCTTTTNTNGCCCAAAGATAAACTAAATTTTTNGTACCTTTTTTCAAATGAGANAATCTAGGATCTCCCAAAATATACGGTNCTCGTTTTTTAAAATTTGAAGTACTTACCAAATAAATTTTCAAAGCAACACTAACATCGTTTTCATCAACACCCCAAAAAAGAACAGATTCNTTACCTGCACTTACAGCTCCGTTTACNTATGCAATAATATGATCTTTTATCATTTTGTAAAGAGTCATCACAGTAGGTTTATCTAAAACTTCATTGACAACTTTTCCTTTTTTAAAACCATCTTCCAAATGTTTTCGTTTTGATTTTGAATTTAACTTATTATCAATTTTAGATTCTAATTTTNTACTAATTATATCAGTCATTGAATTGTATTCTCCATACTAAATAAAATTGATTNCTGTTCGAATAATAAATCAAATAAAATTGAGAGCATATTATGTTTTAAAAANTAGTAAAAAAGGAACCCCAGATATCATTTTAATTCCATCTTCAGAACCTACTCCTAGTGCTATAGANAGAGAAATTGTTTTNGTACCAACCATGTTAATTATAGATGAATTTAGTAACAATGTTTTTGCTTCTTCTTCTTCAACAAATTTTTCACCATAATAATTTTCACTGATTTTCATTGTTAAGTCATCCTGAACAATCTTTTTTCCCAATAATTCAGCATCACAAATATTGAGTGTTGTACTATTTTGATAACTAGTAACTTTTACAGAAAATTGCATTATGCATATTTGCCTTTCAAAGTTGATTTAGCACCACATGCTTCACAAATCAAAAATGAAATTCTATTTTCTTTTAATATTTTCGTATCAGGACTTTTACACGTTGGACATTCTAGATAGTCTTTAACATAAATTTGAAATAATCTCGTAAAATCATCAGGAGCCCTTCTTCCTACAAACATGGCCTTATCACCAAGTTGTTCAGCAGGAACAGCAAATTCTTTTGAGAGATATTGTAGAACTTTGTCAGGATCTCTACGAAGTTTCTTAGGGAATTCTGAAAAATTACGCAAGAATGTCTTTTGACCCTCCCACATTACATCTACAATCGGAAGTTCAAATCGTTCAGAAGTTTCTTTGTTTGGATCACCCAACTTGTCTTCAATTCGTTTAAGTAAATTTTCATAGTCTGTTTTAGTCACTGAGAAATAGTATAGACTAGACCCTATATTGGTTTTGAAAAAGAGAAGTCGTGTGGACTTTTTTCCTAAGACTATTCTTTTGGCATTGCGCCAATACGGAATACGTTAGTTCCACATGTTGGACATGTACCTTTTACGGCAGGACGTCCATTCTTTAGTTTAGTTTCTTGGGGATCTTTGATGTCCCTTTTTTCTCTGCATTTTACGCAATATGCTGTTACCATTCTAGAATTCATCAAACTTGGTGGTATTTAGGAAGAGGCTGTGAAAATTAATTAACTATAGACTAGATGTGAGTAATTTTTTTTACGTGTAAAAAAACAAAAATTCCTAAAAATTTCAAATTTTATTAATATTTTTGAAAAATATTTAATCAGGTGATCAATCTATTGGGTTTTTTATATAATTTATCAAATAATTGAAAATTTTTAGAAAAATTATCAGTTATAAACGCCTTAATTAGTAATATAATAAAATGGCATCAAAAAAAGGAATAACAGTCACAATAATTATTCTAGCTGCAATTACTGGTGCAAGTTTTCTCTTATGGATGGTTCCAGAAAATAGTGAAACAACATTTGTAGTATCAGATTATGGAGGATATATTGACGGAGTCAAAAATATTCACGAGATATTACAAGAATCAATTGAGATGGAATATCAAAATCTTCTAAACGAGGAGATTTCTCCAGAAGATTACAATTCGGTAGTCGAAGTAACATCATCACAAGTAACTGCACAAATCAGTGAATTTGTAACATCAAAACCACCTGAAGAATGGCAAGATAGCTACATTAGCTACATGGATGCAATGAAAAAATTCAATGTGTATGTTGGAGAGACTAAAGTTTTAGCAAATTTGATTGAAAAAGAGAGTTCACAAGAAGAATTAACAGAACAAATACAGAAAATAGAATCATTAAAAGAAGAATTCAAGGAATTTATCAAAATTTCAGATCAGACAAGACCCAATTAGCCTCAAAACCAAATTTTACGAATCATAGTTGTTGGAAATCGTTAAAAAGCAATTAAGTAGTAAAAATAGAATGTCACAACATTCAGGCAAAGTTGAAAAAGATGTCAATGCATCTACTGCAAACAAATTACTTGTCATTTGTGTTGATAGAGATAATGANGTAGGAGAAAAGGCNGGAATCAAAACACCGGTTATAGGTAGAGATGCATGTATTGAGGCAGCACAAAGATTGGCATTAGAAGATNCTGAAGATGCAGATTCAAATTCTATTTTTTCAGCAATTAAAACATATGAAGATTTAATCAGTAAAGGGTATCAAGTNGAAGTAATAACAATTGCAGGNGTTAANAATAGAGGAGTGCAAGCAGATGAAAAAATTCTTTNAGAAACTAGAAAGGTNTTAGAAGTTTTTCCTGCCAATGGTGCAGTAATTGTTTCAGATGGAGAAGATGATGAAAGTGTNATTCCAGTAATTCAAAATGTCTTACCNGTAGTTTCGGTTCAACGGGTTGTAATGAAAGTAAGTAGAAGTGTAGAGTATTCTTATGCAGTTTTTGGAAAATATCTAAAAATGATTGNTTATGATTCTAGATATTCAAAATTTTTCTTAGGAGTCCCAGGAATACTTTTGTTAATAGGCGGAATTGCAAGTATCTTTGAACTTACAACGGAAATTTTTGCAGTTCTTGTNAGTATTCTAGGAGGAGCATTTTTGATTAGAGCGTTNGANATAGACAAAGTTTGGTCAAGTTGGTCAAAACCAACACCAATGGGCTTTATCAGAATGTTTACAGTGGTTACNGGAGTATTGCTTATTCTATCATCAGTACCAGCTGGAGTAAGTGCAGTAGATCCAGAATTAATGGAATCAAATAAAGAAATTGTTGGAAAGATAACAGACCAAGTAATTATTGGTCAATTTGTTGCAGGNGCTTTACCAATATTATGGATGGGTTTGGGGGCAATATTTGCAGGAATATTACTNAGTAATTGGATTGGTGGAATTCACAGACAAATTAGTGATATTTTGAGAATTATTGTTTTNATTTCATTATACCCAATTGTTTTACAATTTACCAACTTGATGGTTTATGATGAAAGTTCATTCACTTTAGTTCCACCATTGTTAGGNGGGTTGTCTGTAACTTTAATTTCAGCCACAATTCTTTTCAAAAAATATAGAAANAANAAAGATCANGAAATGATTTCTGATTAAATTNACANTCATCTTAAAACTTCAGTAAATTTTTGAAAAACACTGATATCTTCAAGAAANGATNAATCATTAAATGGTGATTAGAAATTAACAAGTTTAAAGATNTAATTTTTCAATTATCAGGTCTTTACAAAATTTATGGAAAAAGACTAGAAAATGAGATCCAAGGAGGAGATATACCAAATCACCTAGCCCTAATTTTAGATGGNAATAGAAGATGGGCTAAAAAACATCTTTCAATAGCAAAAAAAGGACATTGGAANGGNGCAGACGCTGTTGAAAATCTTCTTGATTGGTGTGAGGAATTAGANATCAAAATTGTAACATTGTATGCACTATCAGCAGAGAANATGNATAGAGATGACGAAGAATTAGAACATCTTTATGAATTGATTCGAATAAGACTAGAAAAATTGTATAATGACCCTAGAATTCANAGATGTAAAATGAGAGTAACAGGNATTGGTAGAATTGATTCACTGCCAGAATCNATAAAAGAAGTTTTGAAACGATTAGATGAAACAACAAAAAATTATGATAATCATTTTCTCAATATTGCATTGGCATATGGAGGTCAATACGAATTAGTAGATGCTGTAAAAAAAATTGGAGAAAAAATAAAAAANGGANTGCTAAATGTTGAAGATATTAACAAAAAAGANATTGAATCAAATCTATATACATCATATTTACCACAATCATCNCCAGATATGATTTTACGAACNTCAGGAGAGAAAAGGTTAAGCGGTTTTTTGATGTGGCAAAGTGCATATAGNGAACTNGTGTTNATGGATATTTTTTGGCCGGAATTTAGAAAAATTGATTTAATGAGAGCTATNAGAACTTTTCAAGAAAGGAAAAGAAGGTTAGGGAAATGATTGAAGAAACATCTGCAGGTATTGTCATATTTAGAAAAGAGAATTCAAAAAATTTGTTTTTATTATTACGTTATCCTTCTGGACATTGGGATTTTGTAAAAGGGAAAATGGAAAAANATGAATCAACTCATGAAACTGCAGTTAGAGAAACAAAAGAAGAGACAGGNATTACAAATATNATGTTTTTAGAAAATTTTGAAGAATGGATTGANTATAATTTTCAATTTCAAGGAGAATTAGTTCAAAAAAAAGTGGTGTTTTTCTTAGCTGAAACAAAAACTAAAGAAGTTGANATATCACATGAACATCTAGATTATACATGGATGGATTACAATTCAGCGATGGAAAAAACAACATTCGATAATGCAAAAACAGTGCTTACAAGAGCACAAATGTTACTTACCAAAACTTTGTAATTGTAATTCCTTTGCAACATCAATAGGTGTTTTTGAATTTAGTATAGTTCTACCAACAATCAAATAATTTGTTCCAGATGAAATAACTTCATTTGCACTACCACCTTGAGTTCCTACACCNGGAGAAAAAATACTCAGATTTTTTCCTGCNTGTTTANAACAATATTGAATNATTTTTGGAAAAGTGGCNCCNACTACAATTCCATCAACTTTNGCAGTTAATGCCCAATTAAGGAATAATTGATACAATTGTTGTTTTTTTGTCATTTTTACCTCCATATCATANGATAGTTTTGCCTCAGGTGCACTCATGTGGCATAAAGTAATNACACCTTTTTTGTTTTGATGNGCAGATTTTACCAAATTTTTTAAACTGTCAAGTCCCATGATAGGATTTGCAATAACTGCATCAAATCCTAAATTCCACAAATGNTCAGTTGTTACNCTATTTGTNTTTCCAATATCATTTAATTTGATATCNGCAATTGTTTGTAAACCATATCTATGAGCAGTTTTGTTAATTTTGATAATNTCTTTACCACTCAAAGGTAAAAGCAAATGAAAATTTAATTTAATTCCACANAGATATGGATGTAATTTTTTAATATTTTGAATAGTTTTTGCTTCTAAATTTTTTACACCAANATCATAATCATTTGCAAGAATTACCTTTCCATTGGTTTTTGAGATCTGGGATAATCTAGTTTTGAAGGTGGCCATAATCAACAAGAGGATGAGTCTCTTTTAATTTTATTATTTTGATATACGAATAGCCATGTTCGGAAGGATTTTCTACAAAAGTTGGTTCTATTCCATTTGTAGATGAAAATTTCAAAAATGGTTTTTTCGGATCGNTGTTTAAGACAACATGACAATAATAAGAAGTTCCTTCATCNTTAAAATTCATGAAAACACCAAGAAGCCATTTATCNTTATGTGGGAANAAAAATAATGGNAAAGGAATTTCATCAAAACCCCAAGNAAGTTTGGCAAGACTAGANACATCTTCTAATTCAATTGGCTGATATCTGTCAAGAGTTCCNTTACCAGGTTTCAAAGTTTTTGGGAGAGATTTTATTCGAATTATTGGAGAATAAAGTTTACTAGAATCAGAAGTAGTATCAACAATTTTAGATTCTTCTTTTCCACCTTTTANTCCATAACANAGATACTGACCATTATGTTCCAAAGGAGTATANTACACAATTGGTTTTTCTTTTAGAACNTCCATTTGTACNGANANAATTTTTTTNCCTTCATGATCATGTAAAAAAGATACACGAGGTGCACGTTCAAGGGCACAAACAAGTCTAGAGAACTCTAAAGTAGAATTTACTTGAACNTATCGNGGTAATTTGTCAATAGGTGTNTTTTGTAATTTGTTNGTAGAAATATTTTGTAACTTGTCCACGGGAATTTTTAAAAGATTAACAAATTAAACTTATCCAAAATTTTAGAGCCTATCTTCTATCAACAACATCATTTACAGCTGGACCAGTNCCAATTATTGTTACAGGCGTGTTTAATTCATCTTCAATATTTTTTATGAATGATTTTGCATCATCAGATAATTCATCATACAAAGTTTTTCCTGCACAATCTGAAAATAAAACATCTAATTTTGTAATAGAAATTTGTGTTGCACCATTAAGCATGATTGCACGCCTAGCTAAATCAAAATCAAAATCAGCAGCACGTCTTTGACGACCAGTAACAGTTCCAAATTCAGACCATCCTTTTTTCTCAGCCTCANCTAGTGAAAGTTCTTTTTCAAGAGGNCCAGTACCAACACGGGTAACATATGACTTGAAAACAACAATTACTTCATCTACTTTAGTAGGACCAATTCCAACATCAGCACAAATTCCAGAGGCAGTCACATCTTTAGAAGTTACAAAAGGATANGTNCCATGCCATAAAGAAAGAAAAGTTCCTTGAGTCCCTTCAATCAAAACATGTTCATTTGCAGAAAGTGCAGAATTAATCTCANAAGGTACATCAGTAATTAATGAANATAATGAATCAAAATCTTTTGCTAATTTCAATACTCTCATNGCTCTATCTGAATTTGCAGGACCAGTTCCAGAACCAGTNCTGCCAATTTTTTCTTTTAGTTCACCTTTAGAATCACGATTTAGATGNGTTTCTTCAATAACACCACAATGTTTATCGATAAATGAACGTCCTGAAACNTCAAAATCTTCAATCTCTTTTTTTAAAACCTCTGGATTAATGACCACACCAGGACCAATCATAACTTTAGCATTTTTATTTAAAAATCCACTAGGGAGCATTCNAACTTTATACACTCTATCACCGTCTCTAATAGTATGACCTGCATTTGGNCCAGCNCCCCCACGAACAATGATTTTAGGATTATCTTTAATTGCCAAATATGAGATTATTTTCCCTTTACCTTCATCTCCAAAAAACCCCCCAACAACCACAGTTGATGTCATAATNTANAATTNCTATTTCGTTTATTTAAGCTAAAGTGTTNCAGTATGATTTTATATTCAACATTNATTCTCCGAGATCGATGGTAGGAGAAAATTTTGCAGGNAANATNATAGTTAATTTGGCTAGTCTNCCAGATTTTTTAAGAAATCCAATTTTGAAAAAAAGAATGATGGAATTCTTTTCATTNGNNGANNNAGATAGAAAAGAAGTCATTAACAATGCATTAGAAGCAGGNCCCACAATTCCGTTTCCAAATTTTTCAAGATTATTNAAAACCTGGCTAAAAATTTTGGCAAGTCTTTCAGAGGAACAAAGAGAAGGGNTATTTTCTGCATATATTGTAGAAATTTCACAAAATCCTCANAAANTAATATTATTCAATTTAGATGGAATTCTAGAAATATTTTTGACTCTAGAAGAAAATGAAAANGAAATAATTTCAAATACAATTAAAAAAATCATTAACGGGTTANAAGAAGAAGAAAGAAGAAAANTGTTAGTTNTAGTACCAGATAATGCTAAAAAACATTTGAAATTTTAGTTGTTTGTAGGCTCATCAGGTTTTCNNTTATCTTCNTTGCTAAAATCAATCACTTCNCCNTCAGGAGATAAAACACCTACAAAGATTTTTTCGTGTTTTTTTAACAATTTTCTATGATCAAGCATAGACATGTCAAGTTTCATTTCATTCATNACCATTATTTGGTATTCTTTCCATTCAGCCCAACATTTGTTACAAGTAGGATANTTTTCAGCAACAATACCAAGATTTTCAGTCTCAGGAATTGAATTTTTACATTTTGTACAAGTACGACTCATGAAAATTTACAATAATAAACTACTTTTATCTTTTTTTGAATGTAAAGTAATAATAATTATCAAAGANGNATGNGGGCATGAAGATCAAATGTCCAAAATGTAAAGAAGATGCNGAATTGGCAANGGATTANTCAGTTGTGAAATGTGGNTCTTGTGATTTAGAAATGAGTTATGGNGAATATATTAAATTNGTNGCACATAACGAATCAAAATATTCAGATATTTTAGGNGATTATNCNGGNANTACAGAAGGTCAAACTTCAGGATCATTGGATGAATGGGATTAACAATATGGTNAAATCATTCATCAGATTAAAATAATTAGTTCAACAGTATTCTAAACNTAATTGGAATTTTTATTAGAAAATATACTTAATTTTGTAGGATTTTTGGTAGGTCTTTCTATTGGAATTATGTCATTAATTGGATTTAGAAATACNGGNAGTCCAACATTGTTTAGATTAACATTAGCATTTTTTTCAATCAGCATAGGTTTTTTTGTGATATGGTCAGGATACATGGTAGAAGATTTTATTTTCAAATCAGGAAACATAGAACGATGGATTCAAACAGTAGGAATTGTAATTCAAACAGTAGGTTACTTTTTCATTGCATTTTCACATAGCATAAAATCATTTTTTCCAAAATCCAGTTATTTNAGATCTGTAGGATTTTTCCCATTATTCCTAGTATCNTCTGTTCAACTAGAACATATTTTCAGATCAGTGTCATTCATTTTGTTGGCATATGGAGCTATTGAAACAATGNTATCATATTTTGAAAACAAAAACAAAGGTGCAATTTCAGTTTCAGTAGGATTGGCATTTTTAGCATTTGGGGAATTTTTAGGATGGTATTCTTTTATGTTCCCAGAATNNATGTTGTATTCAATATCNATNGTAATCAAAATTGCAGGATTNATTGCATTATTCATTCCAGTAAGTAAAGTGCCTNTAACTAAGATAAAATTTGATAAAGATTTTGAATAATTTCAAGATAGGCTCAAAATCAAAAAAAATATAAAATTTGTCAAATTCTTTTATCTTTTTTGTGTATTGGAANTATTCAACGTCCTATCATAGAAATTTTANGTATTANCAATTAAGAAGATGCAAGANTATAGAACCCGAATGAAAATAATTGGAGAGATTNTATCAACCACTAGAGATGATCTTCAAGATGAAGATGGNGCAACAGTAACTTATCTNATTAGAAAAGCAAACATTTCCCATTCAAGAATTTCAAACTTNCTTAAAACACTAGTNTCTCAAGGNCTCTTNGAACAAGTAGAATCACAAGGTTCAAACAAATACAAAATTAGTCAAAANGGAAGAGAGTTTCTACAAGCATATTATTCATTTACAAATTTTGCAGATAATTTTGGGTTAAGTATCTAATTCACTACTTCTTCAAAGACATCATCAAAATCATCTTCAAAGTCATTTTCATCAAAGTTTGAAGGNGGTTGAGACATACTTTACAAACAACCAAGAATCACTGTTAAAAATGTATACAAAAGAAAATGGTAATAAAACAAAAAAAAGTATAATGTATGTTGAAAGTAAATTGTGACAAAAAAGGAATTGATAAGGCAATACAAAGTATCAATCAAGGAGGAATTGTAGTTTTNCCAACAGATACAGTATATGGAATTGGATGTGATCCATTCAATAAAGAATCAGTAAAAAAAATTTATCAGATTAAATCAAGNGATTTTTCTAAACCATTTCCTGTTTTAGTNTACTCAAAAGANGTAGCAAAGAAAATTGCAGTATTTGATGAATTTACAGANAAANTTGTGGANAAGTTTTGGCCTGGACCGTTAACAATAATTTTAAAATTAATTGATAAGAATTTAAAAAAATCGTTGAACTTAAATGAAAAGATTGCAATAAGAGTTCCAAATAATAAATGTACATTAGAATTGTTAAAAAAATGTAATTTCATAGTGGGAACTAGTGCAAATGTTTCAGGTCANNCATCATTTACAAATCCTGATGAATGTTTTAAAACCATACAAAATTTTGATNTTTTTNTAGATGGAGGAAAAATTTCAAATTCAGAAGAATCAACCATCATNGAAATTGAAAAAGGAGAGATTAAAATTATTAGAGAAGGTTCTTTGAGTAAAAGTGAAATCTTAAGATCATGAATTTAATTATAACGTGTCCCAGACATCTTGAACCTGAAACTGAAGAAGAANTAAGANATATTTTNGAAGAGATGGGNGATTCAGAACCTACAATAACAATTACAAATATGTCTGGAATTTTAACTGCCCAAACAAGTTTAGTCCCAGTACAGATTGTAGAAAAAATCAAAGAAATGATTCTAGATGAACCATGGAGTGTTAGATATTGCTCACGAATAATACCAATTCAAAAAGTCATTGAGACACAAATCGATGAAATAGANAAATGTGTTTCAGAAATATCTGAACANATTTTACAAGATGATAAATATAGAATTTCAATAGAAAAAAGAAATTCAGACATATCAAGTAAAGAAATNATTACAAAAATAGCAAATCAAATTAAAAACAAAGTGTCACTTGAATATCCAGACAAAGTAATTTTAATCGAAATTTTAGGCAATAAAACAGGGGTTTCAATATTAAAAAAATCAGATGTTTTGAGTATTGAAAAAACAAAACGTAGTATTTCAGAATAANATTGCTGCTTTTTCAACNAAAATATCTTCTAAAGGNNTTTTTGAGTGAACANCATCAAGTTGTTTTTTTGTTATCTTAAAATATTTTCTNAGAAACAAGTNNTTATTTTTTTGAAACATNCTTACAGATTTTAANGANACATCATCAGAAAGTAACTGTNANATTTTTTTATTACCTATTGCAATTAAAATAAAATTACTATGNGATTTTATTCCAACAGTNTCTATTGCAGCAGATATTTGTGTTGTTAAAGCAAATCGCATTANGATATCAGTTTCCAATTTATTTGAAAGTAAGAGNTTATTTTTTTCAGATTCCAAAGACAATGATAAAATTTTTTTAAGATGNGAGNCATTTAAAACAAAAGTGGTTGAAATNGCTTGAANTTGAATTTTTGGAAATTTTTTTCGTAATTCATCAATAAATTTTACATCANTTGTTTTTTGATTTTTTATTTCAATAACCTGGATTTGTTTTTTNGNTATTTCAAAATTTAATTTTTTAGAAGAACCACCATGAATTACAGGNATAATACTTACAAGATCATTATTTTTTATGATTGTAGATTGTCCATTNATNGCAGAAGAATCAACACCATTAATTGCAATCAAAATATTTTTGATATCAAAATCAATAGAATTATCAGGTTTTAATTTCAATAATAAATCAAACAATTCCAATATAGTGATATCAGATGCATCAATAACTAACTGATCTTGCAGAAAAGATTTTTTTGCACCACCAACAANTTTTACNGTAATCATGTNTACTAGATTTAAAATTTAGAGATGAATATTTAAAATATTATTCAGTTGTTTCTTCTGTAGTTTCAGATGTTTCTGAATCAGGAGTGTTTTCTGTAGTTTCAGATAGAATTTCTTCAGTAGAGATTNCTGTTTCTGNAATTTCTTCAGTAGGCACTTCAGAAGTTTCAANTTCTTGTTCAGNTTCAGTTNTTGTTCGTGAAGCATCAATTCTATNTTGTTTAGTTTTTTCTTCACGAATCTCTTTTTTTATNAATNTTGTAATATAGCCTGCAATTTNGTTTTTGAGACCTTTTGATCNAATAANAGNAATNTGATTCAAGACTTTCTTGTTATCAGNAAAATCTACGCCAAATTTTGACTTGTGTTCNTCAAGTACTTCATACGAAAGGCGTTTTATTCTATCCACGAAATGTCTAAAGAATAGGGTGTTTTATACCTATATTCTNAGATANNTGTTNGAATTTTTCTCAAGTAATAATGACATATCTTCAAATGTTTTTCCAAGANTTTTTGANGCACAAAAAATGACGCTTGGAATAAAGCTAATTTGTCCAGATTTCATTTCAAAACATCTAGAGAATCGTACAGGNCCATCAGTCTCAACAAGAATTTTTGATTCTTCTGTTTTAGATAACAGTGTTTGTTTGTCATTAGCATAAATTGTTACAGGNCCATAAGATACAAAAAAACCCATATCCATGGCTTTTTGAAGCTGTTTTTTACTTCCATCAAACCAATGAAGNAAAGCATGTTTTGTATCATANGATGTCATTATTTCAAAAACATGATCAAGNCTTTTTCTAGAATGAATNGATACAGGTTTTTTGAATTTTTCTGCTAATGACAACAATGTTTCAAAAACATGAATTTGTCTTTTGTAATCTTTATCGTCTTTAACATATGTAGGATCTAAACCAATTTCTCCAATTCCAGAAAGAACATCATGATGATCTTCAATTAAAGAAATAATTTTTTCAATTTTNTCATGTGCATNTTCAGGATGAATTCCAANAAAAGGTAAAACAAGATTACTTTTTTTTGCAAGATTCAATGTNTGTGAAGAATTTTCAACATTCATAGATACACAACATGCNTTCATTTTCATACACTCCATTCCTTTTAAGATAAATTCCATATCAGGNAGATATTGAGGATCAGACAGATGTATATGAGAATCAAAATACCATGTCATTTCTTTGTAAATTCTTAAAATAGTCTGTATAAATCGATTCCTTAGTGATATTTTTTCACTCATCATCTTTTTTCGGAAAAAACTAAAATGAACATCATGAAGTCATCAGAACTTGGATTNTCTGCAATGTATAGAATTCTAAAGAAGGCAGGNGCAGAAAGAGTAAGTGATGAATCAGCAGANGAGTTGAGAAGAGTTATCGAGGAATTCGCTGAAAGCATTGCAAAAAGTGCAGTAGATATGGCATCTCATGCAGGAAGAAAAACTGTAAAAGGAGAAGATGTCAAATTGGCTTCAAAGCCATTTAGTAAATTCTAATCTAAAGAGTTTAATTGTTCATTTTGTNTTTTTTAAAACGGTACTCTGGCAGAACGGTTATGCGTGAGCCTGCAAAGCTTATACAAGGGGGTTCGACTCCCTCGGGTACCTTATTCAACAACTACTTGACCCNTCATCCAAGGATGAAGAGTACAAAAATAATCAAAAATTCCAGATTCATCAAAAGTAATAGAATATGATTCAAAAGGATCCAAATGACCACTATCAAAAAGAGTAGTAGGNNAATCATAAGANCCAGAAGTCACACTATGAAAAGCTGAGTCTTCATTTACCCAAGTTACCTGTTTTCCTTTTTCGATANAAATTTNAGATGGGATGTAACACCTNTCATCNTCTTCACATCCAGGACGAGAAACTTTTGAAGGCATGATTACATCAGATTCAACCGTAGTTGATTCAAGATCAGATTCAACCGTAGTTGATTCAAGATCAGATTCAACCGTAGTTGAAAAAGACACNGCAATACTGGCAANAATCACAATTCCAATAATTCCCAAAACAAAAATTTTTTTTATCAAATCANATCATTTCCTTAANAGNGTTATTACATAATTACCAAATTCTCTAAATATATAACATATTAGNAAAAGAATGTCCAAAAATGTGAATGGGTTATTAGAGTANATTCCAGGNTCACACGCACTACTAGTACAAAAAAATNNCAGTCCNCCANTANAAGGATTCACAGAAAATATCAGAGAAAGTATTCAGGAATATGCAGAAAATTCAAAAAATGAAGTGGAAAAAGGGAATAATTTTCTTCAATGGATTTTAACNAGAGTTTTTGANGCTACAGAAGATGATGCNGCAGANGCAATAGTAGATGGNGCAAACGATCTTGGAATTGATGCTTATTTGCCAGTAGATTTTTCAGATAATACAATCAGATTATTTCAGTCAAAATATGGGACGTCACATTCGCTAGAGGCAATTGCAAAATTCAAAGAAGATGCAAAGCGACTTTTATCAAAAGANGTTACCAAGATGAGACCGGAACTTGCACAACTAGTAACAAAAATTAAAGAAAAAAATCTCAAAATAAAATGNTGTTACGTTACAGATCAGAAAGTAGAGTATGATGATGAAATAGTTGAGNTAATAGATGAAGANAAAATAATTCAGAAANTATGGGATCGGATAAAAAAACCTGCTGCGGGAAAAAAATCAGCAATCAAATTAGAAAGAATGCTTAGACATGAAAATACAATTTTAGGGATTTTAAAATTACGTGAACTAACTGAGTTTGTAAGTAAAAATAGAGAATANGTCTTTGAATCAAATATNAGACAATGGATGCAATTTAAGACAACNGTAAACAAAGGATTGCGTGAAACATTACAAACCAATCCAGGAAAATTCTTTTTNTACAATAATGGAATCACAATTGTAGTAAGTGACTTTGNAGAATTAGGNGAGAATTTGATTGAACTTTATGCTCCTCAAATAGTCAATGGTGCCCAAACATCAAATTCCATTCTAGATCATTCAAAAAGAACAAAGAACATGGATGGTTCTATGACAGTTACAATTATCAAAGCAGATGATGAACAAGAACAAAATAANATTACAAAATATAGAAATTCTCAAAATTCTGTTAGAGGAAAAGATCTTGTTTCATTAATGGACTTTCATAAATCTGTCAAGTCACAATTGAAAAGTTGTGGTTATTTTTATGAAATACAAGCAGGTTCTTTTGATACAAAAACAAAATCNAAACAATGTGAATATGANGGNGATNCANCATACAATAANTATCTCCCNGATAATCATAAGAAGGTCATTGTTGCAAAAGATGCAATCCAGTCACTTGTTGCAGGAATTGAACAAAGNCCCACTGAAGCTTATAGNTCTCCAGCCCAATTTCTNCCAAGAGGGAGAAAGTATGANGATATTTTTAATGATAATCTAAAAGANGATTATAGAATTTTGNTGTATCCGTATCTTGTAAAAGAATTTGCAAAAAAATNATTGAAATATGGNAAAAAAGGAGGTCATAAAACAAAAAGATATTCTACACTATTTTTTGTTGCAGTTTATTTTAGAATACTTNACAAAAATATTCTTGAATCAAAAGGGGATTTTAAGAANGATATTNGAAAATTAGANCCTATTTTTCGAAGTTTCAAGCTTAATTCTAGAATANTAAAGGTCACAGATGTTATTGTAACAAAATTTCTNGAGGATACAGTAGTAGATGATGAAATTGAATTAGCCAATACAAAACATAATTTCTTTTCTCAACATGTTTGGAATGAAACAATGCTTCGTGTAATTGATAAAAAAATCAAGCANGAAGAGGATGAAATTCATGCATTAAAAAAGCTGGTCAATAGTTTACTTTAATTTTAAAGGTAGAAATCCAACCAAGTAAAAATCTTGCAGGAGGTTTACATTGGTCAGAATTACTACCTAAATTCANTAGAAANCAGTAATATTTAACATAATTTTAACAAGAAGAATTTATTCTAGAATGTTTTTTATATACAAGAAAAAGAGCGAAAATNCTTTGGGGTCAAAAGAAAAATGTGTAATTTGTAGTGAAAAAATTGAAGTCCCTTTCAAACCCATGAAAGAATGGGGGATTGATGGAACATTATGTGGTAAATGTTATTCAAAAAAAATNAANGAATTTTATCCAGGGGATCACGATAGAGTAAACAAACACTTGGATTAGTTTGATTTAGAATATTTATTTACATTAAGACAATTCCAAGACAAAGTATCATCTTTAACATCTTTTTCNTCTAGAAATTTAATATCAGTAATTGTTTTTTTTCTTTTCAACAAATTTACTTGAAAGCTAGAAAATTTTTTACAATNACATTTGTTGAACANACACACATCATCGTCTCCTTCATCATGGTCTTGTGCTTCATGACCACAATCACACACTGCATCTTTTTTCGCATCATCAAGGGATTTAGCTGTATAAACACCTAATCGAAGATATGCCTCTCCACCATGACCTTTCTTAAATCGCTCATAGTTTTCTGACTTTGGCAATATTTTGAAAAATGATAAATTTGTATCAGGTTTTTGCGAATCGGAACCCATGATAAACCAATACTCATCATCCATCTCTACAAATCTNATCTTAATTGAAGAATCTACCCACCAATGNATAGTATCATGCCAAAGTGATGCAGATTCTTTTCGATCAGTAATTAATGGAACTACATTCATTCTAAGATCATAATATCGATAAGCAACACCNANAAAATCATCAAACCATGGAATAGATGANGACAATNANTGAAGAAAATGCNGTGCTTATTTATCTGATCTGAATGAACGGTAATACGCTTATATCTTAGTTTTGAACTAGAACACATATGGTTTCCTATAGAACTAGTATGCAAATTGTTGCAGATCTACTTACAGTTACTGAACAATCTGGACAAGAGGGTATCAAAACAACATCTCTTCTAACAAAGGCAAACTTATCACATTCAAGATTATCTAAATTCTTAGAAAATTTGACTGGTGCAGGTCTCATTAATAAAATAGAATTTGACGGTAAAAATACATTCATCATCACTTCAAAAGGAAGACAATACTTGGAGTCTTATGTTAATTTCTCCAGTATCGCAGAATCATTCGGATTAGAACTTTAAAACCTATTTTTTAGATCTTTTTCGGTTTGCTTTAGCTTTTTGTCGTTCTTTTTTATCTTTGTAACCACCATAGAAAAGAATTAAGATGATGCCACCTATAGAACCATAAAATAGTAAAAGAAAAGGAGGATCACGAAATTCTCCAGTCATTGGTGAAACAAAAGCAA
The DNA here is from genome assembly GCA_002730325.1 of Nitrososphaerota archaeon. Taxonomy (GTDB): domain Archaea; phylum Thermoproteota; class Nitrososphaeria; order Nitrososphaerales; family Nitrosopumilaceae; genus Nitrosopumilus. The sequence goes on along the minus strand of PBZV01000025.1, from coordinate 24,180 downwards.
CAGGAATTCCCACAACCATAAAAATCAAAATAACAGTGAGGTATTTGTCCACGATATTTCTAATTTACAAAACCATATATCTTTTTGATTTTACGAGATGAGAGGTAGAAAAGTATGGCAAAAATTCTGGATATCATAGGATTGGTTCTAATTGCAATAATGACATTAAGTTTTGTAGGAACATTTGTGTCATATGGGATTAAAAGCGGAACATCATCAGAGGTATTTTGGGGGTGTGCAGGAGCAACATTGTTAATTATCATATTTAGAAAAATGAAAAGAAAACAAGAAGAAAAAGAAAATTGAAAAGTTGTATTATGATCTGATCAGCTACAGATCAACCAGCAGATCTATAAAGGAGTATTTCAAGAGAACAATGAAAGGGATATGACAGAACAAAATAAACAATGGTGGAAAGGTTTAGGTATTGAATTAGAAACAGACATTGAAACTTTTGATGAATAATAAAAATAATTTTTAAAAATAATATTACAAAGCCTTGAACGGGGTACGAACCCGCGACCTAACGCTTACGAGGCGTTCGCTCTACCAGGCTGAGCTACCAAGGCATGATTGGACAAATCCATCAGAGTTAATAAAAAGCCTTTCCGATTGGGATTAATTGAAGAAAACAATTTCAGGAATTAGAGGTATTTTTGGGGAAGATTTAGATCTTAAAGATGTTTTAGAGTTTTGTAATAATTTTTCATCACTAATCAAATCTAAAAAGTGTGTAATTGGTAAAGATACAAGACCAACAGGGTCCATAATTAAAGAAACAGCCAGTGCAGTATTAATGAAAAATGGGATTGATGTTTACAATTTAGAAACAGCACCTACACCAGTAATTTTTAGAGAATCAAGAAAATTCGGAGCAGGATTAGTAATTTCATCTTCACATAATCCAATTGAATGGAATGGGATGAAGTTCATAATTGAAGGAAGAGGAATAAATGAGCAAGAGCTTCCAAAAATTATTGAACATCAAGAAATTTTGAAATCAAAGATTGGATCAGAACAAGAAATATCTTCTTCATATATTGAAGATGCACAAAAAATTATTGGTAAAATAGAAAATCATCCTGAAATTGCAATAGATATTGGAGGAGGAGCTGCAAAAGGATATGCTTCAGATTTGTTAAAAAATGTAGGATGTAATGTTACAGTCTTGAATGAAGAATTATCAAACTGTTCAAGAGGTCCAGATCCCACATCAGATGAATTATCGGATTTATCATTAGCATCAATTAAAAAAGAAATAGGATTTGCATTTGATTTAGATGGAGATCGACTAGTTATAATCAAAAATGGGCAAAAACAAACTCCTGATATTACATTAGGATTAGGTGTTGCAAAATCTTTAGAATTAGGTTACAAAAAATTTGTTCTAAGTACAGACACAAGCATTTCAGTTGAAAAGTTCATCAAAGAAAAAGGAGGAACCGTTCAGAGATCAAAAGTAGGAGAAGCAAATGTAATAGATCTCATGTTGAAAACTTCATCTCAAGCTGGTGGAGAAGGAAGTAGTGGCGGTTTTATTTTACCAGAATTTAATTATTGTAGAGAAGGCATTCTAACTAGCGGTTTAATTGCATCCATGTTAGGAACATCAAAATTTAATGAAATTTTAAACTATATGAAAAATTATTTTCAAATCAGAGATAAAATAAAAATTGATTCAAATTTTCATGATAAAATTATACAAGAAATAAATACAAAATTTTCAAAAGAATTTTCTGAAACAGATTCACTAGATGGAATAAAAGGAATCATTGATGAAGATAGTTGGGTATTGATAAGAAAATCAAATACTGAGGACATCATCAGAGTTTCAGCAGAATCAAATGATAAAGAAAAATGTAAAGAAATTATAAAGAAAACATTAGACATGGTGAAAAACAGTTATGACAAAATTAGATGAATCTTCAATAATTGAAATTTTTCAAAAGAACCTAGGTAAAAAAAGATTTGTTTCTGAAGACGTAGAATTTTTCAACATAGGAAAAACAAGAATAGTTGCAAAAATAGATACTCTTGTAGAGAGCACTGACATTCCATCTAAAATGAAATTAGTTGATGCTGCAAGAAAAAGCATAATCGCATGTGTTAGTGATTTTGCTGCAAAAGGCATCAAACCTCAATATGGAATTATTTCAGTATGTCTTCCTAAGACTATTTCACGCACAAAAATCAACAATATTGCGAAAGGATTCAAAAAAGCATGTAATGAATACGACATTACAATTCTTGGAGGGGATACTAATGGAGGCAAAGAAATTGTGTTTAATGTTTGTATTTTTGGAGAAGGTGACAAAATAGTTTCCAGAAAAGATTCTAAGAAAAATGATCTGATATTTGTTACAGGGCCGTTTGGGCATACATCTTCAGGATTAAAAATGATTCTTGGAAAGAAAAATGGAAAACAAAATTTTATTAAAAAATCTATTAATGCAATAACAAATCCAAAACCTAAACTTGATTTTGGATTAAAAAATAAAAAATATTTTTCATCTTCAATGGATTCAAGTGATGGGTTATCAACAACATTAAATGAGATGTCAAAACAAAGTAAGAAAAAATTTGTCATAAACAACATACCTGCAGCAAAAGATTTGCAAGAACATGTAAAATTACATAAATTGAATTTAAATAATTTAGTATTTCATGGAGGGGAAGAATATGAATTTGTATTTACCATACCTCCAAAATTTAAACAAAGAATTTTAAAAAATGCACAAATACTCAAAACACCCATAATTGAAATCGGGTATGTCACATCAGGCAAAGGGGTTTTTCTACAAGAAAAAAATAATCAAATTATTTTAAAAGACTTGGGATGGAAGCATTTTAAATAATTATTCACCATGGGAAAATTCTCGTTCTACATTATTGATAATGCTGAATAAAGAATCAGCAGGTAAAACAGAAACACATTCTTTTATCCATAAATCATCAAGATACAGCAATCGGTTCATATCATCACCAAGGATTTCATCTGGACTTGGGTCAGGATAAAGTGTGTGGATTTTATATCCTTCATTAGCAATGTTTTGACACTTTTTTTCTTGTGGGGTTAAAACAGTCTCATTGATCGGATTAAGTGATTGAAAAACTACTGATCCCAGTAAAACAGCCACAATGCCAATTCCAAGGGCTAACAGGATTATCGAAGGCATCAAAAATGCCAACATGACTATAATATATGAATAATAATGAATTTCAAGCCAAATTTGCAAATTTAGTAAAAATTGGAAAAATCAATGTTTTTTAAACCCTTTAAGGCGTGGATACACATTGTCAGAAATTGAGGCTAAAGTAGAAGAGGCACCAGTTGAAGAAACTGANGCTNTAACTGAAGAAGTTAAATCTNAAACTGAAGTAGAAACTAAAACACAGCCAGAGNCAAAAAAAGAAGNNCCTGAAAAATGGGGAATTGCACACATTTACAGCAGTTACAACAATACAATTATTCACATGACTGATCTTACAGGAGNNGAAACTGTTGCTATTAGTTCAGGNGGAATCCANGTTAATGCNGATAGATATGAATCATCACCATTTGCTGCAATGAAAGCTGCAAATGCAGTTGTAGAAGCTNNAAGNACCAAAGGATTCGTTGGGTTTCATATCAGAGTTCGTGCAGTAGGAGGAGTTGGTTCTAGAGTTCCAGGTCCAGGAGCACAAGCCGCAATTAGAGCATTAGCAAGAGGCGGATTTAAAATTGGAAGAATTGATGATGTGACACCAATACCACACGATACCACCAGAAAGAAAGGTGGAAAAAGAGGAAGAAGAGTCTAGTCGACTATCTTTATTTTTACATTACATCCTTTAGAAATAAAATAATCAGTGATGAATTCTGCAAATTTTTCTTGTTGATTTTTTGTATTNTATTTTTTAAGCATGTCAGAAAACTTTTCTTCAATACCATTTTGCAAATTAGGTTTAAAGGCTAATCTGAAAAAAGTCCATCCNAATTTAGATTCAGGNTCACTTAGAACATATCCGTTGTAACCATCTACAAGAGTTTCCATNTGAGATAATGCTTTTTTGATTAACAGTAAATCATCAATGTATTTTTTTGTTCCAATTTTTAATACTAAACTCAAATTCAATCACCAGTTTCAGATGATTGNTTGCTAAGCTTGTCATTTAATGATACAAATTTTCCATCTTGTTCAATNTTGATTTTTGTAGCCATTCGAATATTCAATCCAATTGATCTAAATAATGNCAACAATTGTCCACCATCGATAATTTCATTAATTTCACCANTTTTAANTAATTCAAATAATTTATGGNTAATCATTTTAGTTTCATTTGGAAATTGTGATTCAGCATTTTCTAAAACTTCCAATCCTCTAAATCCCAATTTTNNAATCAATAAATCTCGAGGATTTTCAGATACCNTTTTTGGAGATTCGGGAGTTAATTCNGTATCATTTTGTGAAGAAATATTTTTTTGCATTTCAGCNAGTCGTTTTGCCTTTAATCGTTCAAGTTCAGAATCGTCATTCAACCCTTAATCACACCTATAGGAACTAATTTTGCAACTTTTGTGGCNATTCCTAGATTATGAGAGACATTAACCACAGCATCAACATCNTTGTATGCCTGAGGAGTTTCCTCCACAACACCATCNCTTGTTAATGCCTTGATNAANATNCCCTTNTCATTAAGGGATTTTTTTACATTTTCTTCAGTATAATTTCGTCTAGCTTTTGAACGAGACATTGTCCTTCCAGCACCATGNGCAGTTGAACCAAAACTCAAATNCATAGAATTAGGTTGTCCAAGTAATACCCAACTTGCAGTNCCCATAGATCCTGGAACTAAAACTGGTTGACCTAAATCNCGATAGCGTGATGGAATTTCATTACGATTTGCAGGAAATGCTCTAGTTGCACCTTTTCTATGAACAACAACTTTTCTTTCTTTACCATCNACTTTGTGTTTTTCTACTTTTGCAATATTATGAGAAACATCATAAACTAATTTCATTTCTAAATCAGATTCAGTTTGATTAAACACTCGTTCAAAAGATTTCCGTGTCCAATGAGTCAACATTTGNCTATTACTCCATGCAAAATTTAATGCAGAAAACATTGCTTTTCTATATGACTCTCCTTCTTCAGAATTNTTTGGAACACATGCAAGTTCTCTATCAGGTAAGTTGATATCNTATTTTGCCATTGCTTGTTCTGCAACTCTTAGATAATCACTACATACTTGATGNCCNAAACCTCTAGAACCACAATGAACTAAAATTGTAATTGTTCCTTCTTTAAGNCCCATTCTGTTTGCAGCTTCCTCATCATGAACTTCTGNAACTTTTTGNACTTCAAGAAAGTGATTTCCAGAACCTAAACTACCTAATTGAGGNGCACCTCTNTTTCTNGCTTTATCTGAAACTTTGTTTGGATCTGCATTTTGAATTTGNCCATTTTCTTCACAGACATCNGAGTCATCAGAAGAACCATAACCATGATCAATTGCCCAATTCACACCNTTTACTAAAACTTCATCAAGTTCTGAATGACTAAGTTTAACGGCGCCTTTAGAACCAACACCNGAAGGAATTGANCTAAAAAGATCAGTCACTAATTCTTTTAATTTTGAACGAACTGTTTGTTCAGTTAAATTTGAACGAAGNAATCTCACACCACANTTNATGTCATATCCAACACCACCAGGACTAATCATTCCNTCTTCAGCATCCATTGCAGCAACCCCACCCACAGGAAATCCATAACCCTCATGACCNTCAGGCAATACAATNCTTTGACCAACAATNCCAGGAATNGAGGCCACATTTCTTGCCTGCATTATAGTTCTATCAGACAACATTTTTTGAAGTAATGGCTCATCAGCGTAGATTCTAACTGGAACTTTCATTCCAGAGTTCGAATCAGCATCAATTTGATACTGATTATCCCCAATTTTCTTTGGAATTNNNTNAGACATTAGTATCGGTAAAATTTCNTCTCAAGCCAATTTAAATCATCNATCAAAGAAGTAGATTTATTTTCCATGGATTGAATGNCACAATNTTGGCAATTTTACCTATAGACAATGGTCGTTATGGCACTAAAGANATGATGGAGATTTTTAGTGAGCAAAAAAAAGTCAATTATCAATTAGANATTGAAGGNGCCGCCGCTATTTCACAAAGNGAGATAAAATTAATCCCAAAAGGAGTAGGNAAAAAAATCCTAAAGGCAGCCACATCAGGNAAAATTACTGCAAAAAGGATAAAACAATTAGAAGCAAAAAGTGATCACGATACTGCAGCACTTGTTGAATCACTAAGTGAAAAATGTACTAAAGATGCAAGACCGTGGATACATTATGGATTAACAAGTAATGACTTGGTAGATACTAGTAACTCAATGCAAATGAGAGATGCTTTAGAGATTATTGANCCAAAAGTTGCANAGATGGCATTAATNCTTGCAAAAAAAGCAATTAAACATGGAAAAATTCCAGCTGTTGGTAGAACACATGGTCAACATGCAAGTATCATATCATTCGGATTAAAATTTGCTAATTGGGCTGCAGAGATGGCAAAACATGTTGAAAGAATTGAAGAGATTAAAAAAAGAATTTTAATTTGTAAAACATTAGGAGTTGTAGGTACAGGTTCTTTGATGGGAGCAAAATCACTTGAAGTTCAAAAAAGAGTTGCAAAAAGATTAAAACTTTTTCCAGCAGAAGTTACCACTCAAGTTGTTCCAAGAGAAAGATACGCTGAGTATGTATTTGAATTAGCGTTAATTGGTGCAACATTAGAAAAAATTGCAATAGAAATTAGAAATTTACAAAGAACAGAAATTGGAGAAGTTGCAGAACAATTCAAAAAAGGTCAGATGGGAAGTAGTGCAGTTCCAGTAAAAAGAAATCCAATCAAAAGTGAACGAGTTTCATCATTATCTAAAATGGTTAGAAGTCAAGTGGCCATTTCTTTTGAAAATATCCCATTATGGCATGAAAGAGATCTTTCAAATTCAGCAAATGAGAGATTTGTCATACCAACAGTTTCTATTTTAGTTGATGAAATGTTAGAAACCATGACTAGAATTACTTCAAACTTGTTAGTAAACGAGAAACAAATTGTAAAAAATCTATACATTACAAAGGGACAAATTTTTGCAGAGTTTGTGTTAGAAGCATTAATCAAAAAAGGAGTTCCAAGATTTGAGGCATACAAAGATGTTCAAAGAGTTGCATTCGAGGCAAATGATAAAGGAATACAATACATTGATGCTATTAAAAATGATAAAGCATTTTCTTCAAAATTAACTGATAAAGAAATTGATTCCATATTTTCACCAGGAAAACATCTAGGAGCATCGCCTGCAATCATTAGTAATGTGAATAAATCAGTTCAAAAAATAGTTAAAAAATTTATCTAGTTTTTAGTAAAGCTTTATGAATTTTAGAACCATATTGTAATGCTTTTTTCCTTTTGGTACACGATAATTCTGGTACATCAATTTGACTAGCTAATTTTCTTATGATATGTTTACGATACAAATCTTCAGAATTATGGATTTTTTCAGATATAGGAATGGTTTTTGCGAAATCGATGAATTGAGAAAAAAGTAATGGTTGGATAATTTTTACACCAAATTCAGACGCAACTAAATTTACAGCCTTCATCATTTTTAATTCATTATCTAATTTAGTATCCATTACTTCAGAAATTTTAGATTCGCCACCAGAAAAAGCTTCTCTGTATGCATTATAGCCACAAAATAATTCATCAATTCCATTTGCCGTAACTACTGTATCAAGTTCTAAGCTATGTGCCAATTTAGAAACATAATAAAACGCAATACTATTTTCATTCCAAGATAAATTATCGGTATTAATTGTTTGATTAATTTTTGATGAAACTGTTGGAAAGATATCTGAATCAATTTCTAAAATATGGTGAGGATAATTAAAAAATTCATTTACTTGTTTTGCAAATAAGATATCATGAGATTCAGGAAAACCAATGGTTAACAATGTAATGTCATAGTCCATATCCGAACAAATTTTTGAAATTAATGAACTATCCACACCTCCAGAAAAAGCAATTCCAATTTTCTTTTCTTTTACAGTTTCAGAAATAGAGTTTTCAATATTATACAGTAATTCTTTGATTGTCTCATCCACAATATTTCACATTAAATATTGTAAAAAAAGGGTAATGAATCAATCTTTTATTTTAGTTCAGAGGGAGTCATTATGATGAGATTATCACAAATAGACATCGATAATGAATTAAAAAATCTGCCAGGCTGGAGAATTGTAAATGAAAAACTCCACAAAGAATTCCTCTTTGAAAGTTTTAATCAAGCATTTGGGTTTATGACCAGAGCAGCAATGGAAATTGAAAAAATGAATCATCATCCAGAATGGTTTAACGTGTATAACAAAATCACCATTGAGTTAACGACACATGATATGGGCGGCATCACAAAAAATGATGCTGATTTAGCTAAAATTCTAAATTCATTAGAATAATTGAAAAGAGGATTTCAGGCACAGATATTACAGAATTTATATTATATCCATAGTCAGATGACTTCACATGACGTCAAGTCCAACAATTTTAGATTCAGATTTCAAGTATATTGATAAAAAGGGGAATTTACTTAGAACACGAACAGAATTAACATTAGCACAAATGTTTGATTTTCTTGATGAAGAATACCAATACAATCACAAACTGGTCTTAAAAAATGGAAAAGAGGTTACAATTGATTTTAAAACAAAAAAAGGGTTAATCGAAGTCATCGATAATGAAGAAGATATTGAAAAATACAAACAAATCAAAGAAGATTTCCCTCAAGAAAAAGTAATGGCAATTGGTCATGCAAAATATGTTGCACAGATTAAAGAATTACAAGATATAGTATTTTATGATAAAACGCCTCAAACAGGTTCAATATTTTTAGAAGATGCATCATTTTCATTTGATTATGCACATATTCTACCTTTAGTAGAAAAATGCTCCATATTACATGGACATACATCATCTGTAATGGTAGAATTAGTCGGACAAATGAAAAATAATTTACTTTTAGATTTTGGGGAGGCAAAAAAAATTATCAAAGAGGTTGTAAATGTATTTGATCATAAATTTTTCATTAATAAAAAATATTTAAAATCAGAAGATGATTCACATTATGTTATTTCATTTAACGGACCAAAAGGAATGTTTGAATTACAAGTTCCAAAAGACACCACATATCTTTTAGAAGGCGAAGCTACTGTAGAAAATCTCTCAAGTGAAATTATTAAAATTCTAGCACCTAAAATGCCATCAAATGTAGAAGCTGTAGGAGTATACATCTATGAAGGTTACAATAAAGGGTCACACATTATTTCAAATATTTCAAGATAGTTTTAGAGATGGACCCAAAAATTTCAGAAAAAGCATGGAATCCAGAGTTAGAAAAGGAAATACTAAGACAATGGCAAGATGAGAAAATTTATGACTTTACACCTCAAGAAGATAATTTTACCATAGATACACCACCTCCATATCCATCAGGTAGACCATGGCATATTGGAGCAGCAGCACATTATTCACAAATTGATATGATTGCACGTACTGCAAGAATGTCTGGAAAGAATGTCTATTTTCCAATAGGAATTGACAGAAATGGGCTCCCAGTTGAGTTGTACACAGAAAAAAAACATAAAATCAGAATGAGGGAAACTGAAAGAGGAGAATTTTTGAATCTCTGCAGAGATGCACTTGATGATTTAGAAGCAGAAATGATTCTAATCATGAAAAATCTTGGAATTAGCGGAGATTTTACAAATTACTACAGAACAGACTCAGAGGAATATAGAGCACTCACTCAATCTACATTTATTGATTTATGGAAAAAAGGACAAGTGTATTTAGCAAATAGACCCAACAATTATGATTGGGTTTCTGGAACGACAATTGCAGATGCCGAAATCATTTACGAAGATTTACCAACTAAATTAGTTTACATGAAATTCAAAATTAAAGATACAGAAAAAGAGATCATCATTGCAAGTACAAGACCAGAATTAATTTGTGCGTGTAAAACAATAATTGTTAATCCTGAAGATGAGAGATATACACAATATATTGGGGAAAAAGTAATTGTTCCAATTACTAATGCAGAAGTTGAATTAAGAACACATCATTCTGCCAAACAAGAGTTTGGTTCAGGAGCTGTAATGGTTTGTAGTTATGGTGATCAAAACGATGTAGCATTATTCCGAGAATTAGAATTAGAAGAAATTGTTGCAATTGGATTAGATGGTAGAATGACAGAAGTCGCAGGAGAATATGCAGGATTAAAACCTAAACAAGCACGTACAAAAATTATTGAAGATCTAGAATCGAGTGAATTTTTGGAAAAGACAGAAGATATTGTTCATAGAACCCCAGTATCAGAAAGAAGCAAAATTCCAATTGAAATTATTCCAATGGAAGAATATTATCTTAAACAAAAAGAATCAGTTGAAAAAATAAAAAAATTGGGCCAAGAGGTAACATTCCACCCAGCGATGCATAAACAAATTCTAATGAATTGGTTAGAATCTATCAATATCGATTGGCCAATTTCCAGAAGGAGATTTTATGGGACAGAAATTCCAATTTGGTATTGTAAAAATTGCTCTGAACCACATGTTCCAGAACCTGGAAAATATTACAAGCCTTGGAATGAAAAATGTCCAATTACAAATTGCAGTAAATGTAATTCATCTGAATTTATTGGAGAAGAAAGAACATTTGACACATGGATGGATTCCAGCGTTTCACCTCTTTTTGTTAGTAAATTTGGAAAAGATGATGAATTTTTCAACAAGGTGTATCCAGCCAGCATAAGACCGCAAGCAAAAGATATTGTCAGAACATGGCTATACTACACACTTCTGAGATGTGAACAATTAACAGGAAAGAAACCATGGTCTGACGCCTGGATAATGGGGTATGGTCTTGATGAAAAAGGAATGAAAATGAGTAAGAGTAAAGGAAACGCAATAGATCCTTTACCAGTAATTGAAAAATTGGGGGCAGACACTTTTAGATTTTGGAGTGCAAGTGAAATTAATCACGGATATGATTTTAGATGTAATGAACAAAAAATTGAATCGACAAGAAAGTTCCTTAGTAAATTATGGAATGTTTCAAGATTTTTGTCTAGTTTTCCTGTAATTAAATCAGGTACACTAAATGCATCAGATAAATGGATTTTATCAGAGTTGGATAATTTGATAAAAGAATGTAAAAAAGGATATGATGATTACAACTTTTTCATTCCAGCAATTGCAATTAGGGAATTCACCTGGAATATTTTTGCAGCTCACTATATTGAAATGGCAAAAGCAAGAGCTTATGGAATTGAGTTTTCTGATGAAGAAAGAGACGGGGCAATATTTACACTGCATAAAACATTGTCAACAATTTTAAAATTATTAGCACCAATCACTCCATTTATCACAGAATATTTATGGAAAATTTTGTATTCAGATGAAAGTATTCACAAACAAAAACAAGTTGAATCAGAAAATACAGAAGATCAAAGCGACATCACAAAAGAAATTACAGAATTTAATTCTAAAGTTTGGAATGAGAAAAAATCTCAAAACTTATCCCTAAAAGATTCAATAAAAATTGAAATTCCTGAAAACCTAAAACCATTCATTAAAGATTTAAAATCCATGCATAATTTATTAGATTGAAATTAATTTTTCAAAGAACTAACAAGATTCACAAAATACTTGTGTAATGAAACATCTTCGACGAGTTCGGGATGAAATGCAGTACCAATTACATTTTCTTTTTTAATTGCAACAATTTTGTCATTGTATTTTGCCAAGATTTCGATATCTGAACCAACATCTGAAACAGATGGTGCTCGTATAAAGACACCATTGAATTTTGGAATGTTAATGGAATCCATAGAAATTTCAGTCTCAAAAGATTCCCTTTGTCGTCCAAAAGAATTTCTCTCAAGTGTGATATCAAGAATATCTAAAAGAGGTTGATCAGTTTTTCCAACAACTCTATCATTTGCAGTATTAGATAACATAATCATGCCTGCACAAATGCCTAGAACAGGCATTCCAGAGTCAATTTTTTCTTTTAGAACTTTAAGTGAGCCATTTACCAGAGAGAGTTGTCCAATAGTAGTACTCTCACCACCAGGAATGATTAATCCATCTAATTGAGAGATTTCATCAGGTGTTTTTACATCAGTAATTGTACCATCAATACCTAATTCATCAAAAGCCGATTTTGTGGACAAGAGGTTTTCTTGAACATCGCCTTGAATGGATAAAACACCAATAGTGAGACTCATGCTGAACCACCACGATCTTGCATACGTAATTCTAAAGTATTGACATCCAATCCAAGCATTGATTGTCTTTCATCAATCATTTTTTGTGCTTCTTTTACTTTATCTGATTCATTCCAGAAAGTAGTAGCTAAAACGATTGCTCGGGCTCTTTCTTTTGCATCATCAGAATTAAAAATTCCAGAACCCACAAAAATTCCATCACATCCAAGAGACATCAGATAAGCTGCATCTGCAGGAGTTGCAATACCACCAGCAGCAAAATTCACAACAGGTAATCTTCCAAGTTTTGCAGTTTGTTCAACAATATCATAAGATACCTTGAACTCTCTTGCCATTCTAACTAAATCTTGATTGTCACCAGAATCATAAATTGATTTTATTGTTCTTAATTCATCATTTACTTTTTTGATATGTTTGATAGCTTCTGCAACATTTCCAGTTCCAGGTTCACCTTTTGTTCTAATCATTGCAGCTCCTTCTTCAATTCTTCTCAAAGCTTCTGCCAAAGATCTTGCACCATTAACAAATGGTGTTGTAAAATCCCATTTCCAAATATGACGTAATTCATCAGCAGGTGTTAATACTTCTGATTCATCAATCATATCAACATCAGTTTCTTTTAGAACCTGTGCTTCATTGACATGACCAATTCTACATTTAGCCATCACAGGAATTGTAACTGAATCCATAATATCTTCAATAATTCTAATACTTGCAGTTCGTGCAACCCCACCTGCCTTTCTCACTTCAGATGGAAGTTTATCTAAAACCATTACAGAAACTGCACCAGCTTCTTCTGCAATTTGTGCTTGTTCTACAGTAGTAACATCCATCACAACTCCATTTTTTAGCATATGAGCAAAACCTCGTTTTAAAGTAGATGAACCTCGTAAAATATCAGCAGAATTAGTTTTTTCAGAAATTATACCTTTTGCATCAAGCCTTTCTCCAGATAAGGGTAGCATAATGTAATTTTCACTAAAGACTATTTGTACCTATTCACTAATTTCTAAAATTATCTTATCTAGTTCAGATTCAACCATAGTAATTATTGGCGGAATAAAATCAGATGTGGCATTTTCTTCAGGCCAATGAATTTGATTTGTTCTACCATTAAGAGTGATTTTGACATTTGACTTTTGATAATCTGTAACATCATCTAAAATTGAAAAGGATTCAGATGGAATTGCAATAAAGCCAGTTTCTTTGATTAATGCTTTTATTTTATTAAATGTCTTTTCATCTAATTTTGAACGAATGTCTGGCTGGAGATAACCTTGCTCAGTAACAGAATATTTTGTATCACCATTATTTTTTATCAATAAAATTTCAGTTTTTTGGGCTCCAGTTCTTTCAGTTACACCATAAGAGATTTTTTTTAATTGATGTTTTGTGTATTCTATCTGAATTTTATCAATAGAATTTGCAGCAGAAATTGGAATTTCATTTTTTGTAAGTAATGGGACTGAGATCAGTAACGCTACAATTACAGGAATTGCACCTAAAGCCAAGTAAATGGGTTTTACCATAATTAATTATCAATCAAAATTAAGGCATATTGCAAATAAATCTTGGTTAAAAATAACTTAAAATTCAAGTCCATTTCATTCTTGTTTGTGGGGTCGTAGCCTAGCCTGGTAGGGCGACAGTGTCTACGAAAAAGATCACCGCTAAGGGCTCCAAAGGTTAACTAAGCTAAACTGACTCACGGATGATGTAAGTTTGGAGCTGTAGTGACCCGTAGGTCGCCGGTTCAATTCCGGTCGGCCCCACGTTAAAAATTTCATATGTATGCTTTTAACAGAGAATTTTCAAATTTGTTTTTGAGTCCAGATTATTTATTTCTCAAAACATTAAGTGCTGAACCAGACTTGAACCATTCAATTTGTGATTTGTTGTAAGAATGATTTAGTAAAATTTCTTCTTTATTTCCATCAGTGTGTGAAATAATACATTTAACTTGTTTTTGCGGTTCTAATTCATTTAGATTTTTAAGACTGATTTTATCATCTTCAAGAATTTTTTCATAGTCATCTGGATTACTAAATGTCAATGCTAGAACCCCTTGTTTTTTCAAATTCGTTTCATGAATTCTTGCTAAACTTTTAGTAATTACCGCAGCACATCCCAAAAATCTAGGAGTCATTGCAGCATGTTCTCTACTGCTTCCTTCACCATAATTATTATCACCAACAATTATCCATCGCATTTGTTTTTCTTTATACTGTCTTGCAATTTTTGAAAATGGTTCAAGTTGATTATTCAAAACATTCTTGCCGTGACCAATCTCATCATTAAATGCATTAACTGCACCCAAAAGCATGTTATCACTAAGGTTATCTAAATGTCCTCGAAGAGATAACCATGCACCTGCAGGAGAAATATGATCAGTGGTACATTTTCCCTTTGCTTTAACTAAAATTGGTAATTCCTCATAGTCATCTCCATCCCATTTTGAAAAAGGTTCCAAGAGTTGTAATCGTTTACTTGTTGAGTCAATTATCACTTCAACATTATCAGAATTTTCTGGAGGTGCAATAAAAATTCCTTCAGGTTTCATAAAACCTTCTTTTGGAACTTCTGGAGCAGGTTTAGGAGGATCCAGCTTGAATTTTGTGCCATCTGACGCTGTCAATTCATCTTTTAACGGATTAAAAGAAAGTCTGCCACCTAAAGATAATGCAATTATCATTTCAGGACTTCCAATGAAATTCAAAGTAGTTCTTTGACCATCGTTTCGTCCAGGGAAATTTCTGTTAAACGTAGTTACAATAGAATTTTTTTTATTTTTTTCTAATTCAGGTCTATTCCATTGTCCAATACATGGACCACATGCATTTGCCAGGACAGTTGCACCAATATCAATCAAAGAACTCATTTGCCCATCTCGTTCAATAGTTCCACGAATTTGTTCAGAACCAGGAGTAACTAGAAGAGGAATTTTTGTTTTAATTCCTTTTGCTTTTGCTTGTTC
The DNA here is from genome assembly GCA_002730325.1 of Nitrososphaerota archaeon. Taxonomy (GTDB): domain Archaea; phylum Thermoproteota; class Nitrososphaeria; order Nitrososphaerales; family Nitrosopumilaceae; genus Nitrosopumilus. The sequence continues at coordinate 8,865 of PBZV01000025.1, read as the reverse complement.
AGCCAGACTTGCAGCTCTGGACATATCCTCATAAGATGAATTTGTACAACTTCCAATTAATGCAACAGAGATTGGATCAGCATAATCATTTGATACAACATCATCAGACAATTGAGAAATAGTTCTGGCTAGATCAGGGGTGTGTGGTCCTACAATATGAGGCTCTAAGGTTGAAAGATTAATCTCAATTACTTTATCAAAGAATTTTTCAGGATTATTTTCTACTTCAGGATCGGCAATCAAAGATTCTTTATTTTGATTTGCTAATTCAGCAATTTCACCTCTGTTTGTATATTTCAAGTATGTTTCCATTCTTTCATCGTATGGGAAAATAGAACATGTTGCACCAATTTCTGCGCCCATGTTTGCAATGGTTGCCTTCCCAGTACAACTAATAGATTTTGTTCCAGGACCAAAGTATTCAACAATTGAATTGGTACCTCCAGAAACGGTTAACTCATCTGCAACTTTTAAAATTATATCTTTAGGAGCTGTCCATCCACTAAGTTCTCCAACAAGTTTGATTCCTATTTTTTTAGGATAAAGTAATTCCCAAGGCATTCCAGCCATGGTTTCAGCTGCATCCAATCCACCAACACCAACAGCAATCATTCCAAGACCTCCTGCATTTGGAGTATGAGAATCAGTTCCAATCATCAATCCTCCAGGAAAAGCATAATTTTCAAGAACAACTTGATGAATAATTCCAGCACCTGGTTTCCAAAAACCACATCCATATTTTGCAGAAGCTGATTGCAAAAATTTGAAAACTTCACTATTTTCATCGAGTGAAACTTTCATGTCAAGATCACCTCGTACTTCTGCTCTGATAAGATGATCACAATGAACAGTGGTTGGTAGAGATGCTTGTTTCAAACCTGCTTGCATGAATTGAAGCATAACCATTTGTCCAGTAACATCTTGTAATGCAACTCTGTCTGGTTTAAGAAAAACATAATCTTTACCACCAGTGAAATTTTTTTCATCAATATCATGTAAATGCCCAGACAAAATTTTTTCAGTAAGAGTTAATGGTCTTCCAGTAACATTTCTAAATTTAATAATATTTTCTTTCAGTTTCAAATAAACATTAGAAACTAATTCAGAAGTTGTTTCAGTATTCACAGTATGTGGCAAAATTATCCCGAATTTAATATTTACAATCAAAAAATTTTTAAAATTTTTTGNATAGGCATAAAAATTCTCAACAATTATAAGCTTAAAGCAACNTTCNAATGCAATGTCAGGGNACTCTAGATTTGGTCAATAAGGGTTTCCCAAAATTTGGAATGTCACAAGCAGGTGCATTCGTTGCNGCTCTTAAAAATTACAATTTACCAGATTTTATCCTAGTACTTGTTGCTAAAGAATGTAAATCGGATCTTCTTGAAAGAGGTCGAATCGATGACAGATTACAAAGTATGAATGATGANTCTTTAGAATTACTTCATAGAGTTTTTGTTGGTTGTGAAGAAGATGCTGCTGGNAAATATGCACAATACAGATTTTACGCATANGTTTCAAGCATGTATCACAAATGTGAAGTCATAGTAAATGATTCAGTTCCAGGAGAAACAGGTAAAAATCATAAAGTTCCCGTTGCAGTAAAAAANAATGGAATGTATATTGCAATTGCATACAATAAAGCAACTGGAAATCCAGTAAANAAAAAAGAAATCACCAGATTTTATGATATGGTTGATGATATCAAAAAAGGAGATCATGGAACAATGTTAACTGATGGTATCTATGGTTCATCAGTNAACTTTAGAGGAGATGCATTAGTAGAATTAAAAACTNTAAGTGAATCAAGAATCAATGATCCNGAAAATATGTTAAATTTCAAAACAGCAAATTTTGAAAACAATATNTATTCTGTTACAAAGTGTTAATTTTAAAAATTATTTTACAAACTTAATTGTGAAGTNTCCATTGTAAGAAACATAGGTTTNCCATTAGTTTTTTGAAAATCTTCTCCATATTGTTCAAATTCTAATTGTTCAAACAAATGTTTTGTCCAAACATCATGNACTTCTTGAAGGAATTTTTTGTGACCTGTTATTCGTAACATTTCATGAAGCAGTTCATGAGAAACAGTAGTACAATTTTTTTCTGCTAAAAACAATGTATCATNAGATTCTTTAAGAGNTTGCCAAAAAACCANTCCGAAATTTTCAGCATGATATCCTTCACATGTACANTCTGTCCAAAATGGTTTGAAATGAGTCAAATANAAATGATANNTTTCTTTTCCTCTTTGNTCATGATCTCGCANTANCNCANGAGTATCAAGTTTTTGAAGAANACTTCTAGGTTTTGTAATCATTTCATCACATTGAATTTCATAATCTTTTCCAAATTTTTCTTTAAGCCATTTCTTGTAAAACTGGCTCATTTTTTGAACATATTGAAATTCAAATTGTCGTTTTTCACGATCTTCTTCTTTTACAACAAAAATAAAATGTAAAATCATNATAATAAAAAAGGAATTTGACTAGGTTTGGCCTTCAATACCCATCAGGGTAAGAGTTGAACGAATCTTTTCGATTTTTCTGATTTTCCAGGTAATTGTTTCCCTTAGTTTTTCAACAGTATCAGATTCGATCTTGGCCAAAATATCATATGCACCAAAAGTTCCATGGACTTCTTTAACGCCTTCTAAACCTTTTAGTTGTTGAATAATAGATTCTTCGGAACCTAGTTCACAGTTTATTAAAACATAAGCTGTAGCCATAAAAATAATTGGACAAATCGACTATATCAATAAACCGGTTATGTTCAATTTTGAGATATTTTCAAAATTTCATCCCAAANCAATTTTGGGACAGGCATGACAGATAATCGTGAAATTCTAACTAATTCCCAATCTTTGAATTTGATATTTTTTTTAATTTCATCAAGAGTCACAGGACGTTTCAATGTTTTTTTGTATTTTACATNTACAACAATAAATCGTTCAAAATTTTCTTCTGGATTCGGATANGGATTTGAANTGATTTGCATNATTCCTACTGCTTGTCTTTCACTNCCAGTATGATANAATANTACAAGATCACCAGATTTCATTTCTCTCATATGCTTTAATGCTAAATTATTATGAACNCCATCCCAAATGGTAGTTTTGTCTTTTTTTAGATTTNCAAAATTATATCCTCTAGGACCGCTTGGTTCTTGTTTTGNNAACCAATAATTNACCATTTCAATTTCAGTGTAATTGATAGATGTTTAATCGTTTTTGTAACAGTTAATGTTCCCCGGTTCTGACTCGCACAAAATCATGGGAACATAGCCATATGCCTCCTCGCGTTCTGAAACCGGGGTTGCCCATAATGTAGCACACCTGGGTGAATTAGAAATCATTGGTATCATCACGATCGCATCATCCCAATCCGTCTGCGTGCCTGCTCTTGGGCGTTTAATGATAGGACTACTCCTACTAAAAACCATTGAAGNGATTATTCATTCACAAANAGATTTTTTTTAAAANTAAAATGGAATTCAAATAATTAAAAAATATGGAGATTAAAAATATAACATTATTTTTGATTGGAATAATTGTATTAATTTTAGGATTTTTAATTATAANTTTTGATTATCCACAAATTCAGTATTTTGAAAATATTGATTTNAAATCATATAATTTACTTGTTGAAGAAAAAAAGAGNATGTATCAAAGATTAGTTATTGAATTTTCAATTGGNATAGTAATTTTAGGAGTTGGNGGAGTAGTTNTGATAAGTTCCTTTCTAAAAAGATTTGANAATTGATTCAGATAATGATATTTCAAATCCAACAACAGGAANACGGATTTTATAATTTTCAATAATTTTAGAATNGATTTCACCAATAATACCAATNGGTTTTCCATTTAACATTACTTTTGCACAACGTCCTTCTTCAAAAGATGGATGAATAGCAGTTTTAGTTTCAATTGAAATATCAAAGCCAGTTTTTAATGCAGATTGAAGAACAGATTTGATTTCTGAAAAATTTGTATCCTGATGTGCACTAATACATGAAAAATTAATTTTTTCAGATATTGGGTTATCTAAGGTGAAAACAGTTCCAGTTTCAAACATTTTTTGTGGGTATGATTCATGAATATTTTTTGAAAGGTTTTCTAGCAATCCAGGAAGTATNGAATCACGTAAAATTGTATGNTCCTGACTTTTTGAATCAAGTACAGAAATNATTTTTTCAGTATTTCTATTAGTCATTTCATAAAGAACACGTTTACTTGTTAAACTTGAATTTAATGCTTCNAGATATCCAANACCAATCATAATCTGACTAAGTGATTTTAATTCAGAAGAAANNGGGTTTGTTTGTCCAAGAGTTTGAGAAGGAGACAAAGCAGGTTCAAGATTGTTAATGCCATAACCCAAAGCAGTTTCTTCTACTAAATCCATAGGTCCAAAAATATCAAATCTATATGCAGGAATNGTACAAATGATTTGTTTNCCTTTAGATNTTGCATTCAATCTAGATTTTTTCAAGGATGAAATTATTTTTGAAGTTTTTAGATTNAATCCNAGAGTTTGATTNATCAATTCAGGAGTTATNGAAATTTTCTTTTCTTTAAATTNNGGTGTNGAATTTTTTGACCCAGATATTTGAACGGTTTCTAAAANAAATCCTGCTTTTTGTAAAATTGTTGCAACGACAGAAAGCATGTCTTCAGCATCATCTTTGTTAATTCCAGTTACCTCAACAAAAAGATTTTTTGTTTTTGTTGTNACAGTAGTTACAGCAGCATTAATGATAGGAGGAAAAGAAACAGTTTGTTGATTTGAATCCAAAATNATAGGAACNTTAGTAGAATTACCAAGAATATTACCATAATCTTTTCCTAAATCAGTATCCGTAATAATTTGAGAAATTGAAAGTNTTTTTTCAGAATTNAATGGAATNAATTTATGATTTTTATCAACAGCTGTGTAATTCAAAGGAAAAGAGATTTTATCTAAATCATGAATTCCNATTGAGGATTTTTTTCTTTTTCGTCCTATTCCAAAATGAAGATCNTCNTGCATTGTCATNAATTGTTTGATAATTTTATCGTCNATTTTTCCATTTTTNGCAACTATTCCAGTAACAAAAGGACGAATTTTTGAGACTNTAGAATNTACAGAAATTGAATAGTTTTTTGATTTTTTTACATCTAGNTTAATTGCTCCANTTTTAATTCCAAGCAATCCTTGTAAACCAAGTGCAATTCCAAAATCAGTGGAATAGTCAGGCCTATTTGGACTATATTCAATTCGAACTAAATCCTTATTTTCAGATTCAATATCCAATCCAAGAAAAGGTAAAGAATCAGAAATCTGTTTTATTGAAACTTTTCCAATTAGTTTTTGAAGACGAGAATAAGATAATTCAATTACTGGCATTTTGTAGCACTCCTTAACCAACTTAGATTATTATTATAAAATTCTCTAACATCATCNAATCCATACTTCAACATTGCAATTCTTTCGATNCCTCCACCCCANGCTAAAACAGGTTTTGTAATTCCAAGAGGTTTTGTAACTTCGGGTCTAAAAATTCCCATTCCAAATAGTTCAATCCATTTTCCTAATCTTTCATTATACACCATTGTTTGAAGTGATGGTTCGGTATATGGNAAAAATGTNGGCCAAAATTTTATTTTTGTNATTCCAATTCGTTTATAGAATTCTCGCTGAATTCCCATCAAATTTCTCANATTAGCATCTTTGCCAACAACAACACCTTCAATTTGATTGAATTCTACAAGATGTTTGTAACTAACTTTTTCATTTCTAAATACTCGACCTAATGAAAAAATTCTAGCTTCATCAGGTTTTTNTTCAGCTAAATGTTTGATAGTAACACAAGTAGTATGTGTTCTCAACGCCATTTTTCTTGCTTCGTTGATATCCCAATTGTATCNCCAATTTTTTTTATGAGATTCAGAAACTTTTCTAATTTGTTCAGGGGTTGCNATTTTTTTGGCAGAAATTCCATCAAGATAAAATGTATCCTGTAGCTCTCTTGCAGGGTGATCTTGAGGAGTAAATAATGCATCAAAATTCCAAAAGCTCGATTGAGTNANATTTCCAATAATTTCTGAAAAACCCAATGTTACAAAAATTTCACGAATTTCATCAAGNGTATCTTTTAATGGATGTGTCCTTGCAACAAATATTTCAGGTACTTTAGNTTCAACATCAATTGCTCCAGATGAATCTGAAAGTACAATNGATTTTGCAGANTCTGTTAAAGAAATTTTTTTAGTTTTTGTAATTTCCTCTACAATGAAATCAGGTCTTTTCAAAAGTACAGANAAATCATTTTTGTCNATTTTGCCTACAGATAGTTTATTTTTTCCAATATTCTTTAGTGTTTTTTCACCCGGAAGTACAGAGGGNTTATTTTTTAGAGAAATTTGATCAGATGATACATTNACCCAATTATTTTTTCTAGCTAATCCCATTGCAGGTCCAAAAACAAATCCAAGTTCTTTTTGTAAATCAGATAATTTTCTAGGTCCTTTATTTAGTAAATCCAACAANCTTCTTTCAGGTAATCCTTTTTGAAAAGATTCAAGNCCGTTTTTACCTAGACTAATAGTANTAGTTTTTGATTCATCAANAATTGCCAAGTCTTTTAGTTTGAGCCATTCAATACCACGTCTAACTTGATCTGACGATAGTTCAGTGGATGTTTCAAGAGTTTCAGCAGTTTGTGTAGNATTATTTTTTAGAGAAAGGATAATTTTCTTTTCAATATCGTGAAAAACTTGTGCCAACAGTAAAAGTTCGAAAAAGACTTTTTAAACCTTAACCTAAGTCAATTTGAATGTCAGCTGATGACTTTGTTGTAACTCCTTGGCACGTTGAAGGGGATATTGACTATGATAAATTGATCAAAAAGTTTGGTACAGAAAAAATTTCTTCTGGACTATTAGAGAGAATTAAGAAAATAACAAATGAAGATCATTTTATGCTTAGAAGAGGGATTTTTTTCTCACATAGAGAAATGAATAGAATTCTTGACGAATATGAAAAAGGGAATAAATTTTTTCTTTACACCGGTAGAGGACCATCAGGACATACACATATCGGCCATTTAGTACCATGGGTTTTTGCAAAATGGTTACAAGAAAAATTTGATGTTAATATGTACTTTCAATTAACTGATGATGAAAAATTTTACTCAAAACCCAATCTAACTTTAGAAGAAACTGGAAAATATGCATATGAAAATGCATTAGATTTCATTGCGTTGGGTTTCAAACCAGAAAAAACAAAAATTATTATCAATACAAAAAATATCCAAACACTTTATCCAATTGCAGCTCAAGTAGCAAAAAAAATTAATTTTTCAAATACAAAGGCAACATTCGGATTTACAAATGAAACAAATTTGGGGATGATTTTTTACACATCGCTACAATCTGCACCATGTTTCATTGAAGATAAGCCAGTTTTGATTCCATTAGGAGTTGATCAAGATCCGCATTTTAGATTAACAAGAGACATTGCACCAAAAATGGGAAAACCAAAACCTGCATTAATTCACAATATTATGATTCCAGGATTATCAGGACCAGGTGGAAAAATGTCAGCGTCAGATGAAAATGGAACAGTGTACACAACAGATTCTCCAAATGTTGTAAAAAAGAAAATTAACAAATATGCATTTTCAGGAGGACAGACAAGCGTAGAAGAACATAGAAAACTTGGAGGGAATCCAGATATTGATGTATCATTTCAATATCTAAGAATATTTTTTGAACAAGATGATAACAAGTTAAAATCAATCTATGAAGATTATAAATCTGGAAAATTGCTTTCAGGAGAATTAAAAGCAATTTTGATTGAAAAAATTAATGAATTTCTAACAATACATCAAGAGAAAAGAGAAAAAGCAAAAGACCAGATAGACAAATTTCTTTTTGAGAATAAATGAAAATTTCCATTACATGTGATGACAAATACGAGGCTCAAAAATTTGCCAGTTTAATTTTCATTAAAGATGGAAAAGAAACATACATCACTTCAATTCTAAATATCATAAAAAATGAATTGGTAATTTCTTTGAAAGATAAATCAGCTCATAGTATTTTACTAAAAGATGAGGAAAATGTAGAAAAATTTGCTGATTTTATTCAATCAGTTACAGAAAAAGAACACAATCTAATTTCCACTAGAATTATTGAGAACACAGTAGAGATTACAAAGGAATGAATCTATTGACCAAATGCAGTCCAGAGTGCTACTACTCCAACCATTGCAATCAAACATAGTCCTAATGCTTTAAAATCGCCTTTCATACTTAGATTTCTAAATTATTATAATTAAAGTGTTAACAAATTCTCAAAGATGATTTCAAGGTTATCTAGGAAAATATTTACTCTTTTTTGATTTTGGTTTTTCCTCTACTGGTTTTGTCACAGGTTCTCTTATTTCATTACAGTTTAGACACAAAACCTTTAGCTCTTCCCTAGCGAGTTCAGGGGATGAAATGTATTTTCCCCAAGAAGATGCTTCTCCTCCACGTCCATTATTATCAAAAGAAACATCATCAGAAATTGGTCGTATTCCTAAAGCTCTTTCATCCTTAAATCCACAATTTGAGCAAGTTTTTCCACCTAAAATTTCAAATATTTTTTCTTTGATTGTTTCATAAAATTTATCAGAACCATTGGAAAAGAAACCTGCTTGTTTTTTTGAGATTTTATCATTTTTTGATTTTCTAGTTCTCGAATTATCTCGACCAGATTCTCTTCGGTTATCCCTTGAATATCTTGAACCTCTGTCATCTCTAGAGTATCTATCATTTCCTGAACGTCTGTCATCTCTAGAATCATCTGGTTTGTTTTGTCTGAAACAATCACTACAG
>PBZV01000024.1 GCA_002730325.1 Nitrososphaerota archaeon | reverse complement strand
GTTCAGCTGATACTGTTTCTACTTCAGGTTCAGCTGATACTGTTTCTACTTCAGGTTCAGCTGATACTGTTTCTACTTCAGGTTCAGCTGACTTTTCCACTGTTAAATCAAAATTTTCACTCTTTTTGCTTTCATCTGACATAACTTTCTATTAATAATTGCAATTAAAAACGGTTACCCATGTTTTCTTAAGTTGAATCTTTCATCTGTTTTGTTTTAAATGGCATTTTACATTCTTTAAGATGAATTTCTTTTCTTTTACCATCTAATTTTGCATAGAATTTTCCATCATACGTACAGACACAATCTGTAATCTCCAATGATTCATCCCAAATTTTGAAAAACTCTCGTAACTCTCTACTTTCATATTTACCAATCCCTAATCTCTTCTTTGAGAGAAATTTGAATGCTAAAAGCACATTTCTTTTTTTGTAAATATCAAATGTTTTAATCCAATCTAAACACCTTTCAATTTGATCTGCTGGAACTGGGAGAGATGTGCTTGTACCTGATTTTGCTTCTATTGTAAAAATTGTACTTTCTTCAGTATTTACAGCCAAAACATCAGGTAATGCAATACTTGGAGAACCTAATCTAAAACCCCTCCATTTTTCAGTACAATTGAAGCGTTTTACAATTGTATCTTCCCACTGATATCCACGTTGTCTACGCATTCTTGCTGCTTTTTGATTATTATTGATTATTTTGTCATCTTCTTGTTTTGTAATTGTAAGAGATATCATCTTCTTCTTCAATACCATCGTTTCTTCTTTTGATTATAGTAAGTCGAGGTAATTACATAATAACTCAAGAAAATGCAACAAAAGTTACATAATACACGACCCAGATGTATTATCTTTCTAGTTTGTTACGAACTTTATGGCTGAGTGAGTTTCTTTTTATTCTTAATCATACTTTCTGATTGATTTTTTAAATTTTGATTAATTGTTTCTAACAAAGCTATGGCCTTGGGATATTCTGTATTTTCTATTAACTCCTTTTCAATTATTGAAAGATAATATCGTAATTCTTTAAGAACCCGCTTTCTTTTTGTTTTAGAAATTGTCTGATTTCTTAATTCACCTAAGTTTGCAGAAATATCACATAATTTGATTAATTTTGCAACAGCTTCTGATTCTTTAATTCTTAACCCATATTCTTTCTGTCTTTGTTTTTTTGGTATTCGTTTCTTTTTTGTTAATGAGAATGATGAATCATCATCTGTATCAATTACAAATTTTGCTTCTGTTAATGAGAGTGTTAACACGGCTATTCTTCTTCCAAACTTTTCAAACAATTCATCGAATTTTGTATCTGTATCTTCTAAGATATCTTGTAACCACCCTGTACAAAGAACCTCTTCATCAACCACGCCTAAACTTTTGAGCCTGTTGACAACATTTTCTAAATGATTTGAATACGTCACTCCATTTTTCTTCGACTTACCTGCATGTTTTGACTTTGCAAATAATTCCGCATTTTCTAATAAAGTCATTTTTTATCTCTTAGTGAAAATTACCAATTCTGTTAGATAAGATTGTATATACTAATCAAAAATTGTGTTAAGTAATTTATAAAATTCTCCTTAACAAAAACTTTAGATCTTCAAAAACCATTTGAAATGTAATGATTGGTACAACATCACTCGGTATTATGTCACAATCTTTGCATTCATAATAAAATATCATGTAAAGGCCATTTCTTGATTTGTTATAATATGAATTGATTATTACTCTAGTTTGATTTTTCTGTTGATTTTCAAATATTGTTTTGATTAATCTCTAAATAGTTCCTTACAATAAATTCAATATTGAGTGAAATGATAATTGAAAAATTATTGGAAAAACGAGATCTTTATCTCAATACGCTAAAACATATCGAATTCCAATTAGTGACTGAACCCACAGATGAAGAAATCATTGAGATCAAAAAAACCCAAGCATTAACAATTGAAGAACTGAAAAAAATTGAACAAGAAATTTCATTTTTAACTTCTAAAAAATCATCTTAGACTACAATGAGTTTATCATACCCGTTAATTTTAGAAATTTAATGTTAAATGAGCTAGTTCAAAATTTAGTCAAAATAAAGCAAGATTTTGCAAAAAACTATGCTGGAAGTGCTCATATTCAAGAAGTTATTCCTTCTCAAACTTCAAAAGAATTCCAAATAGATGAAAACCACTTAGAACAACTTCACAAGTTTGCAGAAAAAAATCCAATATACCTTAATTCATTTGAAGAAAAAATTTTGGGTATTCCTTGTATTGTGTATGAGGGAGACATTAATGATTACTGGCTAAACAGTATCAAACACGGTTCTAGCTGTCAGCCGTTTTACCCAACATGGATAATGTCTGCATATGTAATGGCATTAATTGCAAAAAAATTTGGTTATTCAGAACTTGTGGATATTGGTTCTGGTGATGGCCGAATTGCTTTTTGTGGAAAAATTTTAGAATTCACTTCTCATAGTATAGAAATTGATGATGTGTTAGTCGAATTACAAGATACTATATCTACTCAAACAAATCAAAATTTTAANCCAAAATGNATAGANGCATTAGAATNTGATTATTCTGAATTGAATTTGAAAAGNCCNGTATTTTTCATTGGCGGTCTTCCNCAAATGGGTGGAGATATTTTGGCAACAAGTATCATTCAAAAAATTAATTCTATTGTNGATTTGAAAATAAATACTGGAATAGTTTTTGCAGGAACNAATACTAAGAGACAATTATCTGGAAATCTATCTGATGGNGGATGGAGTTCTCTAATTGAAAAACATCAACTAGATGTGATTGACACTGTTTCATTACCAACTGTCTGGACTTTTGATCAATTAGTTGAAACACCGTATATTTTNACAAAATTCAAATCGCATTAAAAAAATAACTGNCATNAGAAATNCCNCATTTTGAAATTTTTACNNTTTGATCTTTTTTTGGAATTTTTGTCATTTTAACCATTATTCTAATTGANTTGTAAAATTCTACCAAACAAAAATAGTNTTCATTTTGTCTAGAAAATTCAATGATTTTACCCTCAAAATCACCTTCTTTTAGAGATATNNCNCCNTTACAGTAATCACAAAATTCCGATGGAGGCCAAACNATTTTTTTNCACGTCAAACATTCNGGAATACAAAANTTNCCTTTAGATAATTCAGATTCAAAACTCATTTTTCCAAAACCAATACTGTTGATGATGTTGCAGCAGCTGACATGTTATGAACTAATCCTATATCTGCATTATCTGTTTGACGTTTTTCTGCACTGTTTTGAAGTTGTTGAACAATTTCAATAGTTTGAGAAATNCCTGTTGCTCCTAGTGGATGTCCAGTTCCAATTAANCCNCCNCGTGGATTTATTTTAAAATTATTTGTTTCATACAAATCATNAATCATTTTCATCCCTTTNCCAGGATTTGTAAATCCAAGTGATTCTAATGCCATTGGNTCACAAACAGAAAATGCATCATGTACTTCTGCAACATTAATTTCTGAAATATTGTGATTTGACATTTGTAATGCTGACTTCCCTGCCANTNTTGTTGATTCCATAGATGATAATGAAGTNTTTTTTGTAAATCCTGCNGATGTTGTTTTTTGCCCAATTCCTGTAATCCATACAGGAGTATCTGAATTTTTTTTAGCTATTTCTTCAGNTGCTAAAAGAATTGATGCACTTCCTGTACATGGTCTTGAACAATCCAATAATCTAAGATCATCAGTTAGTTTTTTAGAATTTATTACATCTTGAATTGTGTATGTTTTTTTTGATAATGCATTTGGATTNTCTTTTGCCTGTTTATGATTTTTAACTGAAACTATCGCTAATTCCTCATTGGAAATNNCATATTCTTTTTTATAGGATTTTGAAAAAATTGATGCCCAAAATATNGGNTGNTTGAATTCNCCNCTTGAATTATCCCACTCTAGTATTTGNCCCGGACTATCATANCNTTCAGCNCCTGTAACTAGAACCATATCTGCAAGACCTGAGGAAATNTAAGAAAATGCAGAAACAATAGAATTTGTGCCTGAATTACANAGACTTTCTATTGAATGTGCTATTTTAGGTTGAATTCCTGTCATTTCAGACAAAATAGGTGACAAGTATTTTGAATTATTATTTGTGGAAACTANTACTGCGTCAATATCTTTTTTATCGATGTTGGGATTTTTTTGAAAAAGATCATTAGTAGATTTATGTAATATTGACTCTATTTTGCTATCNTCNTTAGTAAATGGAATTGNTCCATGTGCAATAATCCCAACTTTTGACATTATTTATCATCCAATAATGTTTTTTTCAATAATGAAAATGATTCTATANCATCCCCTATCGGATTGAACTGAATAATTGGTAAATCAACTCCTGNATCTCTNAATTCNTTTAGTTGTGATCTTNCTTCATCAGGTGAACCTGCAATACAAAGTGAATTCAACATTGAATCTGTCACTAGTTCATGATTTGATTTGAATCCTGATTTCTTAAATTCCTCAAAAATTTCATTTGTTTCATTCTTAAATCCATTTTTAGATAAAAACTCTCGATAAATTTTACCTACAGATACATAAAACGCAAGTGTTTTTTTGGCACGTTGTATTGCCTTTTCTGAGTCATCTGAAATACATGTAATAATTTGACATGCTACATCAATTTCTCTTTTTGATTGCATTTTTGAAATTGTCTCCTTCATTTCATCTAATGGTCTTAGATAGAAAATTACTCCATCGCCAATCTCCCATGCCAAGTTTACCATTTTTTGATTAATAGCTGCCAAGTAAATTGGAATTGATTGTCTTTTTGGTTCTATCAATAAAGTAAAATTATTTAAATTGAAAATTTTTCCTGCATAACTAATTTGTTTTTTAGATAATGCCAATCGAATAATCTCCACATATTCCTTCATTCTTTGAATTGGGTTTTCAAATTTCTCACCGTGAAAATCTTCAATTATTGGTTCACTACTTGTCCCAAGCCCTAAAACTAATCTTCCATTTGATAAAATATCTGTAGTAGCTGCCCCCATTGCAATTGTAGATGGCGTTCTTGAATAGATGTTGATAATTGATGAGCCTATTTTCTGACTTATTGTCTTATTTGAAACTGCCCCAAGCATTGAAAAATTCTCCATTCCCCACGTTTCAGGTATCCAAATAGAATCAACATTTGTTTTGGATACTATTTCTGAGCACTCTAGTACCTCATTTACTGATAATAACGAGCCTAGACTACATGCAATACGCATGATAATACTATGAACAATGGATATTCTAGTGTATCTGTTTTAGTAATAGGTTAATTTTGATTGAGGCTGCGCATTATCAGATTATGTGTCAATTGTAATTATGGATGAACCGATTTTTGCAGAAAAACCTTCCAATGTTACCAGCTTTTGGAATGATGCTACAAAATACACGTCTGTAGGTAATGACGAATCATTTGTTGAGGAAGTTGCATACATGATGGTAACTTTACACCGAACTGGTGCATAATTCTAAAATTTTTATTTTATTATTTTTTCAATCTCTAATGCACAATCTTCCATATCTTTGAAAGAATCTACTGAATACCATTTTGAATTTTTGAATTTGATTGTATGGAGTTTACCTTTTTTTGCATAATCTGGAAAGAGTGTTTTTTCTATATCTCCTTTAGTTGGTAATTCTTTAAGAATATTTTTTTGAAGATGATAAATTCCTGCATTCATCCATGTTTCTGAAATTTCTTTTTTCTCTCGAAAATTAACTATCTTATCACCTTCTGTATCTAAAATCCCATATTTTGTTTTTAATTCAATTGCAGCAATAGAATTTGGAAATTTTGCAAGTTTTTTCAAATCAATATTGGTAATTGTATCGCCATTAATTACAAAGAAATTATTATCTTTGATCATTTTCCCTGCTTTTTTAATTGCCCCTCCTGTACCTAGGGGGAATTTTTCAACAGAAAATTTAATTTTAATTCCTAGATCTTTCATAGTTAGGTAGTTTTCTATCATCTTTGTTTTGTATCCTGAGCAGACAATTACTTCATCAACACCAAATTTTTTCAGATACTTGATTTGCCATTCAATTATTGGAATATTGTTTATTGGAACGAGTGGTTTAGGAACATAATCGGTTATTGGTTTGAGTCTTTTGCCCCTACCCCCAGCTAAAATTATTGCTTTCAATGACCAATGTATTTCCCTAGAGTATAATTCTGTTTTTCTAATTTCTTTATTTTTTTAGAGTTTAAGATATCCTGGGTTTGGAATTCTTCCTGCAAACCCCCTTTCTAGTAATATTATCTCATTTGATTTTCTATTTACGATGATTTTTTGCTTGGTTTGTTCTACTGTCTCTTTAATTTCATCTTTACAAATATTTAATTGATTTTTCACTTTTTCACTAATTTTTGTATCCATCACTAACTGAATTGCAGAAGAAAGTTCTGTCATATTTGAAAGTGATTCTAATAATTTCTCATAATCATTTTTGGTGTTCTTTGCTAATTTGTAAGAATTGATATTTTTAGAAATATCTACAAATATTTTCCTATCTGTTAATCTCCTTAACGCATCTTTTATTTTAGATTCATTACTAAACATAATATCATTAACAAATCCTAGATAGTCTTCAGGATTTGAATATTGTAATTTATTGTAATAAACATCCATACTTGAAATTTTTATTTTTTTTATAAACCCCAACACTTGTAATTTTTTTAATGAATTACTGATGTCTTTTCTTTTATGCCGTTTTCCTTTTTTGTCTAGACATGTTTTCCAAATATCATCCGCATAATTATTTTCTTGACTCATAATTTGCAAAAGTTCTGAAATTGATATTTCTTTCATGATTTAGTTTTCAGTATTGGTTTTTTTGTTTCATCTTTAGAAACAATTTCTTCCATTTTTTTTGCAAAATCATTATAAATTTTTTCAAGATCTTTTAGTGGCATTTCTATTCCTAAAAGATTCATAGTTTTGTTCCATGATTCAATATATTTTTCATCATCAAAACCAGTCCCTAATGTTTCTGCTAAAGAATTAATTCCTTCAGTTTTCCCTAATGCATAAATCGCAATTTCTTTCTTTGTTAACATATTCTCATTCCTTTTCTGTTAAATAATAATGCAATTCCGTATAGCATTCTACACAATATTCATCAAAATCTGTATGATCACAATCATAAACTTTGGTCACTTTATTATCACATTTTGTACATGTTGGCATGTTAATCGTTATTTTGTTGATTTTTTTATCTCTATTCCACCCAGTGCTGCAATAATTGCACCAACGGCAAACAATATTCCCCCTTCTCCTAACATTCTCTCTACATTTTCAGAACCTGAGGCCATAACTAGTGTCAAGGCACCACCAATTATGATTAAAATTCCTGTAACAATAAACATCATACCTAACCCTTTGAATCTCGGTCGTTTTGGGATGAAAAATGCAATAAATGATAAAATCACAGGAGGCATTCCAAATATCATTCCACGTTCATGACCGTTTAATGGAATGAATCCTTCTCCATCCCCAGACATTATTGTAATTACATCAGCACCATAAATTACTAGGAGTATAATTGAAATTCCTGATAACACATGAGGAACTGATACCATGATTGAATTGCATTTTTATTAATTAATAAACCATTATGAAAGTTGAATTTTTTTAATTAATTTTTTATTGAATTGGTTGTGTGATGACTTTGTCTTTGATTAATTCCACTTTGCTTAACAGATCTTCTATTGTTTCGTCTCCTTGAGATACAACATTCACATGTCCTAATTTTCTGGCAGGTTTTGAGATCTCTTTACCATACATCTTTAGATAAACATTTGATTCTGAAATTGTGATTGGAGTATATTTTCCGACAAATGCTTTTGAACCCAAAATATTGTACATTATTGTAGGGCGAACTAGAGTTGTATCTCCTAACTCTAATCCCAAAATTGCTCGAAGATGTTGTTCAAATTGAGATGTTGCACTTGATTGTAATGTATGATGTCCTGAATTGTGAACTCTGGGGGCAATCTCGTTAATCACAATTTCGTTTTCTTGAGTAACAAACATTTCAATTCCAAAAACCCCTGCCCCTTTCAGAACATTCATGGTATTATTTGCAATCTCTTCAGCTTTTTTTGTAATTTCAATTGAAACTCTTGCAGGAGCTATAGTTTCACGTAAGATATTTTCCTCATGAATATTTTCCACAAGGGGATATGTTTTGATTTGGCCTTTTGTATTCCTTGATGCAATTACTGAAACTTCCATTTTGAATGGAACGTATTTTTCTAATAGTAATTTCTGGCCTTTGAAATAATCAAATGCTTTTTGAACCTCATCTTCTGAATTAATCTTAAAATTTCCTCGTCCATCATATGCATCTCTTCTTGCTTTTAATAGAGCTGGATATCCAAACTTTTTCAATCCCTCTTTAACACTATCCAAGTTTTCAATTTGAATAAATTCTGGAATTGGTATGTTATTTTTTGACAAAAATGATTTTTGTAAAAATTTGTCTTGAATGATTTTGAGTGTATCTGGAGATGGATTAATTTCAGCCTCATTTTCTACAGATTTTAAGACTTGGCTATCGCCTGACTCAATTTCATATGTGATTATATCTGATTTGTCTGCCAAATCAACAATTGCGTCTTTGTCTTTAAAATCTCCAATTATCTGCTCTGCTCCAACTTGTGCTGCTGGACAATTAGGCGTAGGATCTAATACTATAATTTTTGATATATGTTCAGGCATTTTCTTTGCAGCTTCGGCAATCATCATACCAAGTTGACCTCCACCGATAATACCCAGAATCTTTGTCATCATACTAATTCATAATTATCGATTAAAAATATCTAATGTTAGTTATATTGAAAAAGTCCTCATTTTGATAGTTATCGTTAATTACTCTCTTGTTTTTGTAAAATTGTGCCTTATTCTAAAAAACCACTAGTTGGCATTATAATGGGATCTAGTTCCGATAGTCGAATTATGCAAGGTGCAGCTGAAATTTTAGATGAATTTAAAATTAAACATGAAGATCAGATTGTTTCTGCACATAGAACCCCTGCAAGATTAGCAGAATATGCACAGCATGCAGAAAAAATGGGTTTTAAAATAATTATTGCAGGAGCAGGAGGGGCTGCACATTTACCTGGAATGATTGCATCACATACCACAATTCCTGTAATTGGGGTTCCGATACTTGTCTACAATGATAAACATCCAAAAAAAATTGATACCTCAAAATTCTCAGCTTTTGGTGGATTGGATTCATTATTATCAATTACAGAAATGCCTTCTGGTTCTCCTGTAGTATCTGTGGGAATTAACAAAGCAGGAAATGCCGGAATTTATGCAATTAAAATTCTTGCAAACGAATTTTCTCCATTAAAGAAAAAATTAAAACAACATAAATCCAATCAGCATGATTCTGTACTAAAAGAATCTGAACAACTGAAAAAAGAAGGACTTTCAAAATTTGCAAAAAAGAAGTTCAAATAATTACCTCAGTAATCTAAATTAGATTATTTTACTATAAGAATAGGACACTTGATTTTTTGAGATACTCCATTGGCAACGCTTCCTAGGAGTAATTTATCAAACCCAGTTCTTCCATGAGACCCAATTACAACTAGATCATGTTTTTTAGATTTTGCAAAAGATACAATATCTTTTACAACAGATTCTGATTTTATAATCTTAAATTTTAAAGATACATTTTTTTTCTTGGCAAGTGATTCTAATTCTTTAAAATGATTTTCAATAATCTTACTTTGTTTTTTAATTTGTTGAGAGATTACTGTTGATTGATAGTATAGATGATGAGATGCATATACTTCAATACATGTAAGAACCATCATTTTTGAATCGTATTTTTTTGCAATATCTAATGCAACTTTAAAAGATCTTGTAGATTGATTTGATAAATCTACAGGAACAAGAATATTTTGAAACAGCATTAGTTGAAACCTCTTTTATTGAAACTTGATATTTTTACACTCATAGTAATTCTACGTCATTCATTTTAATAAATTGCAAATAGTATTATCAACTCTGGTTTTATTCTCATAAAGTTCTCGTATTACTCAAGAAAATTTTTACTCAGAATTAAGATAGATATGTGCTAAAAATATCAAAATCAATTAGGTTAACAAAGAAAATTGAATATTTTTCTCTTTTAACTTCTCAATTAATTTATCAGCTTGTTCTTTTCCTTGAGTCTCAAGACTAAGTGTAACTGTTACTGAACCTGCATGTACTTTAGAAGTTAACCTGTCGTGGAATACTTCTACAATGTTTACATTGGCCAAAGCAATCTCATCAACAATTTCCTTGAAAATTCCTGGTCTGTCAGGTAATTCCATTGATATTACTAGTAATCTACCCATTGTAGCCAGTCCTTTGTCTACTATTTGTCCTAGAAGATACATGTCCACATTCCCTCCTGCTAATACTGCCACGACTTTTTTCCCTGGTGCTGGCTTTTTTGAAATTAAATATGCTAAACTTGCTGCTCCTGCAGGCTCTACTACAAATTTCATTCTTTCCATGAGCAAGAACATGGCCTTTGTAATTTCTGAATCATCTACAAGAACAATATCGTCAATTAACTCACGGATTACTGAAAATGTTTTCTCTCCGGGCATTTTAACAGATATTCCGTCTGCAATTGTTCGCTCACCCCCACTTTCTGTTAATGAATCATTTTTGAGTGAATCATACATTGATGGGAATGAACTGGATTGAACCCCTACAATTTTGATATTTGGATTTTTTTCTTTTATTGCAATTAATGTACCTGCAGCTAAACCTCCTCCTCCTATTGGAAGATACACTTCATCTACGTCAGGTAATTGTTCTAATATTTCTAAACCTATGACCCCTTGGGCAGCTATTATTTGAGGATCATCAAATGCATGAATTATTGTAGCTCCTGTCTGTTTTGCAATTTCTTTTGCTTTTGATGATGATTCATCATAGTTTACTCCTTCAAGTATTACATTTGCACCGTATCCTCTAGTTGCAGAAACTTTTGCAGGTGATGCATTTTTTGGCATTACAATTGTACAAGGTATTTTTTCTAATGCAGATGCAAAAGCAACTCCCTGAGCATGATTTCCTGCAGATGCTGCAACTACACCTCGTTTTTTTTCTTCATCGGATAATAATTTTATTTTATAATATGCCCCTCGAATTTTAAATGAACCTGTTCTTTGTCTAAATTCTGCTTTCAGATACAAATCTGATTCGGTTATATCACTAAATGTAGGCGAATGGATTAAAGGAGTTTTTTTGATTTCATTTCCTCTCATGGAATTTGCTTTTACTATTTCATCATATGATGGATTCATTGGAAATGTTGGTTGTAAAACCATGTATTTGACTTCTTCTATACAAAAATTACAAATGTTGTCAAATTTTATGCGTAAACTTTTAGGAATGGCTAAATAGCTAATTTCTTTTGTTCAAAATAATCTGGGTAATCAAATCTCCCCTTTGAGAACTATTCTCATTTTTTGGTTGCCTGGAGGTTTGTTTATAATTTTATTGTTGTTTGAATTTCGTCTAAACGTTTTGAAATATTTTCTTTAGTTAGATCTGATAATTTCCTAGGATCGAAAACACCTTCTCTATTGCCATTTTTTACAAATTCTAAATCAAATGAGCATAAACACCCCTCCTCACCTGCAACTAGTCGGGTATCATCGATTAGCACTGGAACGATTTGATAAGTTTCAACCAAAAAAGTGTCCAACTCATTAAACAATTTAGTTTTTTTGTCTGATAATTCTTTAAAATTAGTTCCAGCATCCTTTTCTATTTCAGCAAGAATCTTTTCACGTAATTCATCATTTTCATAAAAAACTTCAAATAATTTTTGATGATCAAAATCTTTGTATCCTAATTCTTTTAATTTGTTTAAGACTAGTTGATCACTATTATCAGAAAGTTCTTGTTCTTTGTTTTTTGTCAAATCTATAATTTCTGATAATTCTTTTTGACAATCAATTACTCGTTGTTCGGGTTTGTAATATAACAAAACATGAAATTGAATCGAAATATGCCCTGAAATTAGATAATTGCCTTCCATGATTTCAAATTTTGTAAAAATTCGTCTTAGGTCCTCATTGTTTGAAATGGATACTTCTTGTAGTGACCATTCTTTGAGATTTTTACCAATTTTTTGAAAATAGTCTGATACCGATTTTGGATCAAATGTTTTTTGTTCAGTTACTGTAGAATCCCCCATCATGACTTTAATCTCGACCATTTTTGTCAAATTTGTCATTTTTTCGACAAATGTTTTTTGTATTAACTCATTTTGTTTATTCAGTGATTGAATGAATTCATTGGGTGATCTTGTACCTAAACGCACAAGGGATAGCAAATTGTTGTTCTCCTTAAACCTTCAGTAATCTTAAAACATCTTTTTGATTATATGTTACAAACTAAAAACAAAATATAGGTATGAAATTTATTATTTCATACTTAGGAACAATCTTTACAATCAGGATCAATACAAATTGGGTTGTGTTTTCCATCTCTGGTAGGATGGGCCGTATCTCTTCTTCTTTGTGTTCTTGTCATAATTTCTATACACATTAATGATTAAAAAACAATTTGAAAAATCACATATTAAATAATCTTTTATACAATTTTGTATAGATATGAAAAATTCCAAGATCACATGTGATGAATGTAATGGGAAGATAATTGAGTATTATAGTGAACATTATCAGGGAAATAGGGGGAAATGTCTTAATTGTGGAATTAACTTCCCTTTAGAATAAAGAGACAACAATGACTGAAATTAATAAATCAAAAAATCAACCTGGTGACTCATCTAATGCAGATGTTACCACTTCTGTAGTTGATATGCTACTTAGCAAACCTGCAGTTGAAACATTAGATTCAGAACACATGATCTTAGAAACCCAAAAACGAGTGTGGGGTGCACTCAAAAAAGGTTATGAATATACTGGTGTTGCAAACGACTCTGATGAATATTTAAGAAAAAATGTATTTACAAAATTAAACATGGTTGTTCTGTATGTGGATTTAGTAGGTTCCACTATGATGACTTTGGAAATGCCTGGAGAAAAAATTGCAATTATAATTAGTTCGTTTGCTCAAGAAATGGCATCCGTAATTAGACAACATCATGGTTATGTGTTAAAATTTGTAGGTGATGCAGTTATTGGATATTTTGATGCAGATGAAAATGGATTGCTTGCATCAGATAATGCCGTAGGGGCTGCAAAATCAATGATATCCGTTATACAAAAAGGAATTAACCCAATTCTCAATCAATACGATTATCCTGATTTAATGGTAAAAGTAGGACTTGATTTTGGACAAAATTTTGTAGTCCGATATGGTGCAGATGTTAAAAATTCTCAGGTTGATTTAATGGGACCTGCAATGAATATTGCATCAAAAATTCAAAGCATGGCAAAACCTAACCAAATTCTAATTGGGGGGGATGTATTTCAAAGACTACATCCATCTTTACAACAAGAATTCCATCAAATAGTTTGGACAAAAGAAGAATGGAAATATCGTTCAAGACTAACAGGCGACATTTACGAAGTATTTGAACATAAAGATTGATTTGAAATATTATTCATTCAGATGACTATCAAAAATTTTGTATTTTCTAAATAGTAAATTTTTCAGGACATTCTATGTGTTCATAATGATGCTCAGTGAATTTTTTTTGAACAACATAAATTATAATTTTATGAAGTTCTTTCTCCATAATCTCCTTTTTACATTTCATACATGACTTTTTTGATTCCATCATATGTAATTGCGATCCAAATTTGAACTCTATAAGGATCTGCGATCAACTGAAATTGAGCTAAAATGACTGAGATTTTACTTGATGGTATATCAAACACCTAAAGTAAGGCAGAAATATAGTTAATTTGAAAGAATTTCATGGATACTGAAGTAAATAGACACTTGCAGGACCTTTATGGTTTAAACCCAAACATTCCTCATATGGCATTTCAATTTCCCCGACTACCTCCAGGACGTGCACATCCTATGTTCAAAATTTATGAGAATCCATTAAAAGAAAAATTCTCCCAAGATGCAACTACAATTAATCAGAAACTTCAGGGTTTTCAACAAATGTATCAACAATATGCTTCAGGACTATTATCTATGAATACTACAATTGTTCCTCCGGGTCATCCATTGTATACTCGACAAAATTCTGTCAATACACTAAAAACTGAAAATGACAAATTGCTTAAAGAGAATTTAGAATTAAAGAAAAAATTAGATAAAGAGTCAAATACAAAATAACATTAGTACTTTTCAGAAAATATTTTAAATTTTCGATTAGAAAAATCCTTATTAATTTCAAATGATAATTTTTAACGTGGTAAAAACTCCTGCTGAAAAATGGACAGAGATTGTTAACAAATACAAAAAACAATGTCAAGAAATTTTAAAAATTTCTAGTAATGTTAGGTATGCCGGTGTCATTAATCTTTATGGCAGAACCTTAACCGGAATTATTAATCCAAAATTAAAACCATTATTAAAATCAGAGCAAGTAAAAAATGAATTCTTCATTTTATCTAATTTAATGACTTTGCGAAAAGATTCTGCAATCTCTATTGGAAAACTTGAACATGTAATTTTATACCATCAAAAAATTACAATTGTATTATTCCAAAAAAATAACATTACCCACTATATATCAATCAACAGAAAGGCAAAAAATTTGGAAAAAATAATTTCTTCAATCAAAAAAATTATTTAAGCTGGGGTAAATCCGTGATATCCACCAGTTTGCTGATCTTTATCATCAAAGATTGGTTCAAACAAAGAAATCAAATAATCATCAGGATCTGAAATTATGGCATTTCTTCCGGAGTCTTTTTCAATAATATCTCGATAAATGGTCACGCCTTTTTCTTTAAGTTCTTCTAAAGCTGATTTTACATCTCCTACAAGAAATCCTATAGTTATTCCATTTTCGATGGAACTACCACTATGTTGTGCCGTAAGAGATGCAGGATGTAAACTCAATAAAGCACCACCTGTGCCTAAATCAACCCAACTACGTCTTTGATTTTTAATTGGCAAACCAATAATTTCATTGTAAAATTTTATGGATTTATCTAAATCTTTAACGGCCAAAATTACATTTCCTACTTTTTTAATATTCATAAAATCCCTTCCTAGAAGTTGTTTAAATCCATTTTCATTGAACCTCTACCATTGTTTCTGTTCTATCAACACCATTAATTTTATGAATTTGTGTAGCTATGTCTTTTATCCCTACAAGTTCTTTGACATCAATAACTGCAACTGCATCAAATTGACCACTTGTTGGGAAAGAATCTATAACAAATTCAATTTTACGTAATCTTGCCGCAATTAGTTTTTTAGGGGATTTCACTAATATTATTGCCCTTACCAACCTAAATTTACCTCCACTTCAATCAATGTTTCAGTGTCAACAATATCTTTGATTTTTTTAAAATCAATTACCATGTGATTTATCTCATCAATATTACCTTGTAAAAAAACACTAATGTCTGCTCTTCCTGTGACAACCATTATTTTTTTAACAATTTTTCGTTTCTTTTTTAATATTTCAACAACAGAATCAACCTTTCCTGGTTTTACTGTAATTAAACATAAAGCACGCATAAGATCAATACACCAATCATTATGATAAAGATTTCTAGTCAGATGCTTCTTGAGATCTAGCTTCTTCTAGATATGCTCTTCTTTCTTCATTGATTTTTTCTTGATCAATTTCAATATCATCATCAACAATTACTATGCCACCGTCCCCCATTGGCTCATCCTTTACTTTTGGCCCTTTACTTTTTTTGCCTTTAGCTTTTGTGGATTTAGCTTTTGTTGTTTTAGCTTTTGTTGTTTTAGCTTTTGTTGTTTTAGCTTTTGTTGTTTTAGCTTTTACTACTTTTTTTTCAGCCATGAATATCGAAAAAAATACTGTTTGCCTTGTTTTTAAAGATTATGTAGAATTGTTTTTTACCTAAATTATCTAAAATTTTTACATATAAAATAAATCAAATTTCTACGATTTAAAATAATTCAGCAATTATTTTGTATTATTAATTATTAAAATGATAGAATCAGGCATAAATTTTGCATAAATCCTTAATTCATTACACCATTTTCATCAGTTGTATCTGATTCAACTAATGCTTTAATTTGAGATGTGTTTGGACATTTGTTTCTAAATCCTGAATCATGTTGGATGACTCTGACCATTCCAAATCTCTTATATTTTTTAGAATCCTCATCAAACTGTTTTTCATGTTTTGATAAAATCAGGGCTTTTACTTTTTTGTTACATATTTTGCAATAAACGTAGATCTCAGATTTAGTCAATAAATAAAATGAATTTTTGATTTAGATAAGCATGATCATTCCTAAATTGATGGTAAAATTCATCATTATTTTTTTTGATTTTAAAATAAATCTGATTTAATTCAATATGTCGTTTTACTAATGTAATTTCTATAATTTTATGGTGCCGAGGGCATGATTTGAACAAGCGACAGCCACGTCTTCAGCGTGGTGCTCTTCCAGGCTGAGCTACCTCGGCACATAAAAAAATCACATTGCTGAGGAATTAAAGTTTGTCTTTTTAGATCTTCCAAAGAATATCTTCTCTATCTTTTCGTTTATTGATTAATCTGCTTGCAACAAAAAGTAAATCAGATAATCGATTTAGATATTTTATACAATTTGAATTGATTTCATCTTTTTCACTAAGTAAGACAACTTGAGTTTCTGCTCTTCTGACAATTGTTCTAACATGGTGTAATTGTGATGCAATAGGATCTCCTCCAGGTAAAATAAAATTAGTTAAAGGTTCAAGTTCGGATTCAAATTTATCTATGTTGTTTTCTAACTGTTTGACCATTTCTAATGATATCCTATTCCTCATATCATTAAGATTAGGATTTGAAAGATCAGATCCTACTAAAAACAACTCATTTTGAATTTGAATTAATATCTCTGAAACATCACTATCTAATGAATTGGATAAAACAATCCCCAATGCAGAATTTGCTTCATCTATAGTACCATATGATATGATTCTTTGATGAGATTTTGAAATTCTGTAATTCCCTTGTAGGCTTGTATTTCCATCATCACCAGTATTTGTATAAATTTTCATTATTATTTTAAAACAGAATTAATTATTATGTCGTTCGAAAAGCAATTTCTAAAAAAATTCATTAATAGAAAATTTTAGAATAAAGTAATCTTATGATACTTGATTTTTTCAAAAATTCTGCAAATTTAAAAAATATTCCACGGCAAGGTTGGATAGATAAATTGTCGATCAGTAATCCTGAATCTGTTTCAGATCATTCTTACTCTATGGCAATAATGTGTATGATAATTTCTGATTTGAGAAATTTGAATTCTGAAAAAATTTTAAAAATGGCTCTATTGCATGATTTGGCAGAATCCATTATTGGTGATTTTACTCCGGAACAAATAGACAAAGAAAAAAAGAAAAAACTTGAAAACAATGCATTTGAAAAAATTACTAAAAATTTACCTAAACAGATTAAATCCAAATATTTAGAAATTTGGTTTGAATATCAAGATAATACTTCTCCTGAGGCAAAATTAATTCATCAGATAGATAAACTAGAGATGGTCCTTCAAGCAAAAATATATCAAAAAAATGGTTATGGTAATGAAAAAATTGAATCTTTTTTTAATTCTGCTAAAAAAGAAATTACTGATTTAAAATTAAAGGAATTATTTATACAAATCATAAATGATGAATAACCATGTCAGAAAGAAGTAAAGATGAGTTAATTGATGCACAAAAACAAGTTATTGGTATATTGTTTGAAGTAGTTAAGAGATTACAAACTAACAATAATTTAGACGATGAGTATTTTCAATTAATTGTAAAAGAAAATAAAAATGAAAAAAAAATAGAAGATATTATAAATCAAAGAAAAGAAAATTCAAAAATTGTTAGTAGATTATTGGAACAATTAGAAACTTAATTTCCACAACTACAATCATCATCTGAAATCACTCTCAGATGTGCTGTTTGTTGGTATTTATCCTGAATATAATTCGATAAATTTACAATTCTTACTCTTGATTCTTTTACCTTCCAACTGCCCTCATTTTCAAACCAAAACTCAATTTCATCTACATCGTATCTCTCATTATTTTCAACTAAATTTTTGAAAATAGATTTTATTTCATCTACATCTGATTCAGACAAATTATCTTTATTTTCAATCATTGTAGTAATTTCATTTAATTTGACAATGACATTGTTTGTTAGAGGCACAAATTTACCCTAAGTAGAGTTTCTATAACTATCTTTTGTGGTAATATTGTTTTTATAACAATTAGATAATTTGAAAAATATGCAATATTTTCAAGCATTAAAAAAAGGTCAGAAAAGAGTTGCCGAATCAAGAGAATATCTAAACAAATTAACAGATGGAAAAGCAATGCCGGCATTGGCTTTAATTGATACTAAATCAAATGTTTGGGAACCTGTAGGTGAGGAAAATTTGTATGCATTTGTTGATGAATCTGCAGGTTTTGTGCTAACTGATAACAGTGGATACATTCTGGCATTGGTTGATAATACAGGTGCTTCAAAAACTATTGTTCAAGGGGTAACTAAACAACAAAAAGAAAATCTAGAGAAAATATTTGAATCAGACAACATCCCAAAATTTGAGGGTAAAGTTATTCTTCCCGTTTAGCCTTGAAATTAAACGTAAACCTTTAGTTATCATAGTGTAGAGATTAATGAAATGAGTAAATTTTCTCAAGAGATAGAAGTAGAAGGGCATATCATTGATTCTTCAATTTTAACTAAAATTTTTGATCAAATAATGGATTTGAAAGGGGAATTTCAAGTAAAAGAAATAGACATAGGAAAAAGAAAAAAAGATCAATCATATGCACGATTAGAAATTACAGGAAAAGATCAAAATCATTTGAATACAATTTTAAAAATGGTATATCGTGAAGGTGCGGTTTCGAAATCTCAAACTGAAGTCTCATTAAAGAAATCTCCTAAAAACTGTGTTATGCCTGAAAATTTTTACAGTACAACAAATAACCGTACCCAAGTTTTTCACAAAGGAAAGTGGATTCAGGTAGGAAATACCATGATGGACAAATGTATTGTAGTTAAAGGAAAAAATGCATTCTGTGTTCCAGTAAGGGATGTCAAAAAAGGAGACCAAATAATTGTAGGTGAAGAAGGAGTAAAAATTACCCCTCCTGAACGTCCAAGAGAAGGTTCAAACGTATTTGAATTTATGAATAGTTCTAGTTCTAGTGAAAGGCCAACACAACACATAGCAAAAAAAGTTGCAGATGACATTTACAATACAAAAAAGAGAGGTGGAAAAATTGTCATAGTTGGAGGTCCAGCAATCGTTCATACAGGTGCAGATGATGCAGTGTCTGAATTAATTAGATCAGGATACATTGATGGGGTTTTAGCAGGAAATGCTCTTGCAGTTCATGATATTGAATACGCTACATTAGGTACATCATTAGGAATGAATGTTCATGATGCTACTTTGGCATATCATGGACATAGAAATCACATGGATACAATTAATGCAGTTTTTAAGGCAGGTTCAATCCCAAACATGGTAAAAACTAAAAAATTAACTAAAGGAATTATGTATGAATGTGTAAAAAATAATGTCCCATTTGTTTTAGCAGGTTCAATTAGAGATGATGGTCCATTACCAGATGTAATTACAGATGTTGCACAAGCACAGCGAGAATATAAAAAAATTCTAAAAGATGTTAGTATGGTGATAATGATTTCTACAATGCTTCATTCCATTGCAACAGGGAATATGCTTCCAGCTGATGTTAAAGTAATAGTAGTGGATATTAGTCAACCAACTGTTACAAAACTTATGGATAGAGGGACATGGCAAGCATTAGGTATTGTATCAGATGTTGGTGCATTTTTACCCATGGTTGCAGAACAAATTAAGAAAAAGAAATAATTGAAAATTTAAAAAAACCTAACTAGGAATTTTTAGATTATTTTTCATTAACATTAATTCATCAATTGTATCTTTTTTGAGAAAACCAAAGAATTTTTCAAGCATGGTTAACCCTGCAACAACTTTGGGTGCGTTATTTTGTACAAACTCCATCCTTTCTGAATACGATTTTGGAGTTTGTGTCTTATATGCATCATAAACTTTGGAGCCATCATAATCAACATAAGCAATCCTTGCACTAAAATCAGTCCTTTCTAAAACTAGACTATCTCCCCCCACTATTGCAGTGTGATATGGATGAACAATTAACGCTTCAGATAATTTTTGGGATGTAGTAATTTTTGCTTTTTGTAATTCTGGAGAATATGCATTAAAATCTGCTAAGAGATAAAATGTTGCCTCTGGTTTTGTGGCTTTAATTCCATCAATTGCAGTTAATGTATTGTAAGTGTACTCTCCCATAATTTTATGAACATCTCTTGTAATTTTGAAATATTCATCCATCTCATGACTGATTTCAAAACCTGCAACTGCAGCATATTGGATTGGAGTAGATACTGCAGTGTATTCTGTTGCAAGGATTTTTTTGAATTGTGCTTTTAGATCAACTGCATGTTGAGGAAATATCACATATCCTAATCTATACCCGCCAGCAGCATGGGATTTTGATAATCCATTTGTTACAAAAGTTCCTTCTGGGTAAATTTTTCCCATACTGACAAATTTAGAAAAATCATAAGTGGTTTGGGCATATATTTCATCAGAAATTATTGTGATGTTTAATTCACGACAAACATCAGCAATTTCTTCTAACTCTAATTTGTTGTAAAGAAGTCCAGTTGGATTATGAGGATTATTTAGAATTAGAATTTTTTGTCTGTCCTGTAATCTTAATGCTAATCGTTTAAGATCATTAGGAGCAATTTTTCCATCTGCACGGGAAGATAACATATGAAAATTTTTCTTTAAAAATCGAATTTGTGGTAAATACCCTAACCATGCCGGTGTTGGTAGAATTACAGTACCATGTAAAATTTCTAAAAGATTAAAAATTAATTCTTTAGTTCCAGGACCTACATAGATTCGTTCAGGAGTTACATCCATTCTAAAATAGTGTTTGTTATATTTTGAAATTGCATGTCTTAATTCTGGAACACCTGGTACTGCTGCATAATGTCCTTTGCTTGCATTTTTAATCAATGCCTCTTGAATGAGTCTAGGTACTGGAAAAGGAGACTGACCAAATGCAAAACCATAAAATCCAAATCTACATTCAGGATGAGTACAATCTGAATGAAATTCCTGTAAAAATGTATTTAGTTTGAGGTTCTCAGGCATCTCTATATCTTCTACTTGTTGATCAACCACGAATCGCAATATCTCATATAATGAAATTTCAATTATTACACAAAGCGTGAAAAAGAAGGTATCAACAAGTTAGATTTTATCGACCAATTTTTGGTATTTCATCTAAAACATTTGGATTCTCAAGGGATGAAATATCTCCTAAATCATTTTCCAATAATTTTGATTTCAACAATCGCCTCATAATTTTACCCGTTCTAGTTTTTGGCAAATCTGATAATCGGAAAACAAATTTTGGTTTTGCAATCTTTCCAATTTTTTTCGAAATATAGTCTGATATTTCAAATTCTAAATTAGTTTCAGTTTTGTTATCGGTTACAAAAAATACAACAATCGCCTCCCCCGTTATTTCATCAGGTATTGCGATGGATGCAGCATCAGAAATTTCTGGATGAGATATTACCGTTTGTTCAATTTCTGCAGTACTCATTCGATGACCTGAAACATTAATCACATCATCCGTTCTTCCTCGCATATACCAAAGATTATCATCATCTACATAGACATAATCTCCATGAAACCATACATTTTCAAATTTGGACCAGTATGTTTCAAAATATCTTAAATCGTCATTAAGTAAACTTCTAGTCATAGCAGGCCATGAATCTTTGATAACAAGATATCCGTTTTTGTTTTGTATAGAATTTCCATCATCATCAAATACATCCAGATTCATTCCAGGAATTGGAATTCCAACAGTAGATGGTTTTAATTTCATTCCGGGAAAAACAGACAACATTGCACCTCCAATCTCAGTACCTCCCGATAAATTCATGATTGGTATTTTTTTATTGCCTACTTTTTCAAATAACCACCACCATGAATCTTCATCTAATGGTTCGCCAGTAGTTGGAATATTTTTTATAGAATCTAAGGAAAATGATTTTAACGGTTCTGAGTTATTTTTTTTGAAAAATCTTACTGCAGTTGGAGATATCCCAAAAATTGTTGTATGGAATTTTGATAAAATTTTCCAGGTTTGATCAATATCTGGAAAATCTAATGCCCCATCATAAATAACTGCACTAGCCCCAACTATCAAAAGTCCATAAACATTCCACACTAGACCTGTAATCCATCCTATATCTGCAGGCCAAAATAATATGTCATTTTCATGCATATCTACTAGGTAAGATGCNTGATACCCAGCAAAAACAGAAAANCCNCCATGAGTTTGAACAACCCCTTTAGGCTTACCTGTTGTTCCTGAGGTATACAAGATAAACAATGGTTCTTCAGATCCTAAAATCTCAGTTTCACAAATATTGCTTTGAGTAGATANNAAATTATCATAATAAATTAATTTTTCAGATTCATCATATTCATCAATNCCTTTGTATGGNATAACAATTATTTTTTCAATCATNGTATCTTTAATGGCNACTTCTACTGTTTGTTTTTGAGATACAGGTTTNCCTTTTCTAAAAAATCCGTCTGAGATGAAAATAATTTTTGATTTANAATCTTGTAATCGTATATGAAGTGATTCTGAACTATATCCTGAAAAAATAACTGTTTGAACTGCNCCNATTTTTGCNGATGCNAATATTGCNAATANTGCCTCTTCTATCATTGGNAANTAAATTGAAACTACATCTCCTTTTTTAACACCTAANGACTTTAAGGCATTTGCAAGTTTTGAAACTTTNGAATCAAGTTCTGAATANGTTANTTTTGAACTTTTNCCATCTTCAGATACAAAATGATATGCAATTTTTTCAGGATTTTGTTTTGCAAATTTTTCAACGGATGAAAGGTAAATGTTAGTATCTCCATTTACAAACCATCTAGACTTTGCAATTCCTCTGGAATCATCTTTTGCTGTTGTATATGGCATGTCCCAAACNATTCCAATGTCTTTTTCTACTTTTTTCCAAAACCATTCTGGATCAATTTTAGCTTTTTTTGATAATTCATCTAANGATGAAATNTTTANTTTTTCCATAAATTGAAAAATATTTGATTCTTTGATTTGTTTTTCAGTTGGAATAAATTCAAAATTAGACAATATTCAATTTTTAAAAACAAAGTTAATGTAAAAAGATTTTAGATTATGANATTTCTATCCCAAGACGTCTNGCACATGCAATTGCTGCTTTTACATCATCTTCAGTAATACCNTTTTTTTGAAANTCTTTGNTCCAATCTGTTCCAGAATTCACAGTATTTTCATGATAATATTGCCGTAAAATAGTTCCAATTTGATCATCTAGTCTTTGTTTTGTAGCCTCATTCATGCCTGCTTGAAGAATAGTTGCATCAGAGGTAGCTAAAATTTTGATAAATTCAATATCTTCTAAGGCAAATTTAACCATNAATTATTTTTNAGTNNGGTCAAATTAAGAGTTTNATATTATTGATTNCGTACAGTTGCTTGATTTCCTGCAGAATGATTTACTCCAATCACTGCNCCAGGATTTGTAGTAATNACCATTANTGTTTCACAGGACAAACATANGACAGATNGNATATAATCNGCATCTTTTTGAGATGGNCCCATAGTTGCNAANACTGCATCCTCTTTTAGTTCTACTCCACCACANTCAATACANGTAGAAGGTTTTTGTGGNATNNGTTTNATTTTNTTTANGTAAAAATGAACCATTTGAATACACTANAAAATTATGATTCTTAAGTTAATTGTTTTTTTAATAAATCCAAAGTCTTTGTAGGATCTGCTTTCCCTTTTGTTTTCTGCATTACTTTNCCTACCAAATAATTAATTGTTTGNGGATTTGATTTTGNTTGCTCTACAGCTTGNGGTTCTGCAGNAATNACTTCTTGNATAATNCCTACAAGTTCTGATTCATCAGATACGTTACCNAGATCTAATTCTGAAATAATTTGGGAAAGNTCTTTTCCTGTTTTNACAATTTCATGTAATGCATTTTTTGCAGAATTNCTAGATATTTTTCCGGAATGAATTGAATCTGCTAAATCAGACAGATGTTTTGAAGTCATTTTTGATTCATCTCGTTTTTCTCGTGTATCAACTAATCCCATNAAATCAGTTGTGATAATATTTGCAATTTCTTTAGCGTTAGATTCAGTATGNGATTGTTCAAACAAATCTGAATANTATTTGTCTGAAGATAANACTTCGGATACTTGAACTGGNATGTTATATTTTGAAATNTATCTCTCTTTTTTTGAATTAATACTTTCAGGCATTTCTGNTTTTAGCCCNTCTACAATNNCATCATTCATTGTAACCCATGGAATATCTCCTTCCAGAAAATAACGATAATCCAAATCTTCTTCTTTTGAACGAGATGATACNGTAATCTTTCTTTTGTCATCCCAATGTCTTGTTTCCTGAANAATTTCAATATCTCTTGAATGCAANCTGTTTTGTCGNGTAATCTCAAAATGNGCTGCTTTTTCTAAATCATGAAATGAACCAATATTTTTTACTTCTACTTTATTTCCNCCNTCAATTGATACNTTNGCNTCTGCCCTCATTGCACCCTCCAAACTAGGATCAGACACGCCTAAATTTTCTAGTAAATCAGATAAAATGTTGAGGAATTCTCTAACTTGTTTAGGACTTTCAAAGTCAGGTTCTGTTACAATTTCTACTAACGGTGTGCCTGCACGATTGTAATCAACTAGAGTAATTTGATTTTTGGATGAGCTTCCTTCATAGATTAATCTACCCGGATCTTCTTCTAACTGAATTCTAGTAATTCGAATTTTTTTATCCCCTACCATAATGGAACCTGAACCGCCCACACTAGTGTCTCCATAAATATTGAGTTGTGTGATTTGGAAATTTTTAGGCAAATCTGGATAAAAATAATTTTTTCTAAAAAATGCAATTTTTTCAGGGGTTGAGCAGTTTAATGCCATTGCAATGATTGTTGCTTTTTTTACTGCTTCTTGATTTAATCGTGGAAGACTTCCAGGTAACCCCATACAAATAGGGCAAATATTTTCATTTATTTCAAATTCTCTATAATTTGCCTTACATGAACAAAACAATTTACTTTTCAAATGTGTCAATTGACAGTGAATTTCTAAACCAATTTTGGTCATATCGGAACCTCTGGTAGTTTCACAGTACTTTCTAATGCATGTGCTGCTTGAAGTAATAATTTATCTTGATTAGAATTTGCAAATAGTTGAATTCCAATTGGCAGTCCATTAGACATTGTATATGGTACAGAAATTGCAGGTTTTCCAGTAAGGTTTGCAGTAACTGTATTGATGTCCACTAAAAACAAAGATACAGGATCATCTATTTTTTCACCTATCTTAAACGGTAAAATTGGAACAGTTGGGGCAATCAAAAGATCAAATTTCTTAAATGCTTCATTGATTTCTTTGGTAAGTTTACTTTTTACCTTCATTGCTTTAAGAAAATATTTTCCTGCATGGCCTGCCGATGGGACAAACCCTCCAATTATCATTCGTCTTTTAACTTCAGGACCAAACTTTTGACGAGATTTAGAAATATAAGAATTGAATTCATATCCTTCAACTGGAAATTCATAACCATATCTCAAGTTATCATACCTTGCAAGATTACTTCCGGCTTCCGTAGCTGTAATAGTATAATATGCAGCAACTGAATATTTCACCATGCCCAATGACACTTCTTCACATGTTGCTCCCAGCCCCTCTAATTTTGAAATAGCATCTTTTGTTGCAGATAATACGGTAGGATCAATTCCTTCTCCAATCATTTCAGTAATTATGCCTATTTTTTTACCTTCAATACCAGAATCTATGCCTGAAAGATAGTCTTCATTTTTGTTATCAATAGTGGTGTTATCATTTGAATCTAATCCTGCAATCATGTTTAGCATAAATGCAGTGTCTTTGACGGTTCTAGTTAATGGACCAATTTGTTCAATGCTATTTGCATATGATATCAATCCATATCTACTGATTAAACCATATGTTGGTTTGTACCCTACAACTGAGCAAAAACTTGCAGGATTTCTAACAGACCCCCCAGTATCAGAACCAAGTGATGCCACACATTCAAAGGCACTTACAGATACTGCACTTCCACCAGATGAACCCCCTGGAACATAATCTGTATTCCAAGGATTTTTGCTAGGTCCAAATGCACTAAATTCAGTAGACAATCCCATTGCAAATTCATCCATGTTTACTTTTCCAATAAATATTGCATCTTGTTGTTTTAATTTTGTTATTACTGTTGCATCATAAGGTGCTACAAAATTTTCAAGCATTTTTGATGCACATGTGGTTTTACTATTTTTGATACACATGTTATCCTTAATTGAAATGGGCATTCCGAAACATGCTCCAACTTTATCTCCAGATTTTATTTTTTTGTCAATTGTTCTGGCTTGATTAATTGCATCATCATTTACAGATAAAAATGCGTGAAGGTTATCATCTATTTTTTGAATTCTTTGAATTGTTTCTGCAACAAATTCTTCAGCTGACAAGTTACCACTTTGTACTTGTTGTGCAAATTCAAGAGCAGAGATTTTTAGATTCATGATGACATCTTTGGTGCTCGAACATAGGTTCCTTTGTAATGATTTAATTTTTCAATTAATTTTTCATCAAATGCAATATACTCATCTTCTCTCAGACAAGATAGTGAAATTTCAGGCATCGAGATTTCTTCGGATTCCACTCCTGCAGAATCTAAAATATCAAAATAATTAATCATGGCATGAACTTTATCTACATATTCTGCATGATCATTTACATCAATTTTCATTAATTTTGAAACATGTTCAATCTCTTTTTTATTTACCATTTTCTTACACCTAGGTGGTCAATCCATATCTCCAATTTTTAAAGATAACCTTGCATATGTTGCATTTTATGCCTAATAATGTTAATAATTCACTAAAAAAGATTTTTTTACTAAATTTCAATATAATTCAAAAATATTTACAAACAATGATCTTCTCATAATATTATGAATAAACCTCATTCTCCACAGAATAAACCATATTCGATTTCTGTTGAATCTGGAAAAGAGTATCATATTTGCATGTGTGGGAAATCATTCAAACAACCTTTCTGTGATGGAAATCATGCTGGGTCAGGTATAGGTCCACGAACTTTCATAGCTACTGAATCTGGAATGGTATCATTTTGTGGATGTAAATACAGTACTGAAAAAACAGGAAAATGTGATGGAACTCATTCTTCTTTATAATAAATAAAAAATTGCAGAAAGATACTCTTCATCTACACTGTTGAAAGGGTCTACAATCGTATTAACTTCGGTAACAGGATATATTGTAACCCATGCATTATTTCTTTGATTCTAATTTTTTAGCTTTTGCAAGGCATTCATTTGCTTCATCATTTTGACCCAAATTTTCAAGGGCATTAGCTTTTTCAATTAATGTAACTGCTGAATTAGGATTGATTTGAATTGCCAAATCAAAGCATTTGATTGCAGTTTCATAGTCTTCTAATTTTGCAATACATTTTCCTTTACTATTTAATGCAATTGCAATATTTTTCCCATGAATTTTTTTGTTCAAAATTACTTTATCAAAGCATTTGATTGCCTCAAAATAATTTTCTTGTCCAAAAAAATTATTTCCTTCATCAAACCAATCTTTTCCTGATTTTTTCTTACCAAACAATCTCATATACAAAATCATTATTTCATTTAGTTAAATTTGTCTCCAATATCATCTAAATCAGATATAAATTCTAACTTTTTTAAATAAGATTCCTCAAATTAATCCATGAAAACAACAATGTGTAAACACATCGATATTTCCCAATTAAATATTGAGATAACAAAAGATGTTTTTGCGATTTTAACAATAAATGAAAAAAATTTGGCTACGCGTTCATGCAAAAATTGCTATAATGAAATTAAAGAACTAGAACATAAAATAATTTCTAAGGAAGAATTTCAATCATATTTAGAAAAATAATTGTAGATTATGATGTTGATCTAGTCATGCCTTTATTTCCTATTCAAAGGGAATAACTAAGATACAAAATCATGTTTGACTTAGGCACAAATTCTACAATCCCTAGATTTTAGAATTTTGTTAGTTTGCATTCTTTTCCTTCTGCTCTACATTCAGAACAATATAGTAAAGGAATTCTAGATTCGCCTATTTTTTTAAAATTCAAATGTGAATCCATGATATGACCACACTCAGAATTTTGACATTTTGTGTCTTTATTTTCATAGAATGTTTGAATTGGTGATTCTTCCATAATTTTTTGGATTTTATGACAGTTAAATTATTAACTAATTTTTTAGAGTGTAAGTCTTTCAACACGCATATGTTTACTACATGTTTTTCATACCCACGGGACAAAACTACGTCTGATTACTTAAAAGAAAATAACTTTAGATATTTTTAATTATATAGTTAGGAAAAATATAATCTACTGCATCTATTGAATCAGATATTGTATTTGTAAATCCCTTTCTCACTTTTCTTGTGTCAATAATTGCACTCATGTTAAAGTCAGATATGTAACATGCTTTGGCTTTTCCCCCTACTACTTTGTGCCAATAAGACAAACGAGGTTCTTCTTTATTGTAAGAGCCTCTATTTTGTGAATAATCTTTATTGTTTTTTTTATTAATTCTAGGTATTCCTTGTTGATCACATTTTGGACATTTGTTTGTGAGCATCAATGTAACAGGTCTTGTTTCTACAATATCCCATTCTTTTGGAAATGGTTCTTTTGATATGATCTCTTTAGTTGCAGTAACAGGTCTTCCTTTATCTTTTCCAATAGTGTGTATTCCAATATTCACTCGAATTGTTACATCNAAGAAATTTGGAACTTTCACTGTAGTTACATTATGTTCTTCGTCAGTTTGAACCAATTATAGAAAAATGGGTATGAGATTAGATAAAAATGTCTACTATTAGGCATGAACTAAACATGATCATGCTTATTTGAGTAATTATTTTCATTTCAAAAAAGGGGTTTTCTTTGTTAGTATCAAACTTTACGGCGGAGTGAGTTTTTTTAGTGTGACAGTTTATGATCATCATTGGAATTTAGCAGGAATTATGGACAAATTATCATAGGATACGGTTTACTTTCAATTGGCATTACATTCGTAATGTTATTCATGCAGACAGCGGGAGCTTTTTGGTTAATTCTTGCAGTTGTATCAATAGTTGTATCTATTTTGATAATCAGAAGGGAAAGAAATGAGAGAGAAAAGTTTGATTCAAATGATGATGATGTATTTCAAGGGGATGATCCCGATTCGTTAATTTAGAATTTATTTCTAATTCCAATAAATGCCATATCTACCACAAGTGCAACATACCTGCAAACAAAATAGATGCAGCAATAATTGAGATTCCAATAATTATTCCTAATTCTTTTCCTGAAAATACACTTTCACTATAACCCATAAAGAAAATTAGAATCGTGTCAAGATAAAAATGTCCACTTTAGATGAAAAATCTCTCCAAGGGAATAAGATGAGCAACATGCCAGACACATGCCCTATGATACCAATGAGCATTCCTGACTCGTGCAATATCAAACGGAAGTTGTTTTTTGCAGAGAGTACAGTGAATGATCATAACTGGCTATACCAGTAATTAGTAAAATTTTGCTTAAGAGATGCAGGTTATTGCAGAATTTCTGCACTACTATTCTGTCCCATAGATAAAGAAAGTCTACACTAAATCAAGGGGTAAGTCTGTCAACATCTCGAGGATAAAATGTAGTGTCTCGAATATTTTCTGTTCCTGTTAATGCCATAATTAATCTCTCTAGACCAATTCCACAACCAGCGTGTGGAGGTACACCATAATCAAACGCACCTAAATGATATTCAAACGCATCAGTTTTCATTCCTTTGTTTTTCATTCTTTCAGCTAACTCATCACGTTTTTCAATTCTGGTACTGCCTGAAGATAATTCCAAATCTCCAAACATCAAGTCAAATGATTCAGAAACTTTTGGGTTGGATTTGCTATCTTTTACATAAAACGGTTTTGGTGCAAGTGGCCAATCTTTGATAAAGTAGAATCCATCAAGACCTATTTTTTTGAGATTGGAGGGATACAAATCATCACCCCATTCAGTCTTTGCCCCTGCTTTCTGCATTTTATCTACTAAATCATCATAAGAATATTGAGGAATAGATTCAGGGATTGTAGGAGTATTAAATTCAGTATCAGGATTATTCTTTACATATTCTAAAACTACATTAACTGAAATTTTGATGATCTCTTCAATTCTATTCATTACGTCATTGTAATCTACAAATGCTTCTTCCAAATCAATAGATATTGCTTCAGCTAAATGACGGTTTGTCCTTGATGGTTCTGCTCTAAATATTGGAGCAATCTCAAAAACTTTTTCAAAACTCATCGTTAACTGTTCTTTATACAATTGGGGACTCTGAGCTAAG
The DNA here is from genome assembly GCA_002730325.1 of Nitrososphaerota archaeon. Taxonomy (GTDB): domain Archaea; phylum Thermoproteota; class Nitrososphaeria; order Nitrososphaerales; family Nitrosopumilaceae; genus Nitrosopumilus. Next base: position 4,737 of record PBZV01000024.1, on the reverse strand, counting down.
AATGCTTCTTTATTATAGTAAAATATTGGAAACAATGCAGCGCCTCCTTCAGTTGCAGTTGCAATCATTTTTGGAGTGTTAATTTCTAGGAATTTTTGAGAATGGAAATAATCCCTAATTGCTTTCAGTACTAAACTTCTAACCTTGAATACATGTTGTAATGCATTACGTCTAAGATCAATTGGTCTGACTTCAAGACGAGTTTCAATGTTTTTTACCGTTTTAGCAGTGGGTTCAAAAGGTGGAATCTTTTCAACTTGAGAGAAAACTCTAATTTCTGCCGGAATAATCTCAAATCCCCCAGGGGCTTTATCCGAAGATTTCACCTTTCCAGAAATTGCAATCGATGAATGTGGTTTTAATGAAGATATTTTTTCACGAATTTCATCAGGACAGTCTCCTTTCTTTGCAATTATTGAGATGGGGCCATTTTGGTCACGAATAGTGGCAAATGTAATATTTCCATGTCCTCTAATTGTTAAAACCCAACCCATTACAGTTACTGAGTTACCATCCATAGATGATGTAATTTCATTAGAATAATGAGATCTACGTAAAGTTCCTAATTCAGTTTCAATCATAATTTACATTTCCCCACAATTATGGTGTAATTAATTTTTACATCAAACAATTTGTCCCTCACAATAATCTTCATAGTACTTTATAACAAATAATCAGTCTAGATCTAAATGATTTGATAGTATATTGCATAGAAACTTCCAAAAATAAAATTGAGTGAGTTTTGAATTAATATCAATTTTATAAATACTGTAGAAAAAATCCAAAGATAAATTTAGATTAAATTACTAGTATTTTTGAGTAATATCATGACATTAACTGATAAAGAAAAGATGATTGCAATAATTTCAAATGGTATTGCAGTATTTTCATTATTACAAGAAAGAGATGAACTACCAAAAAATACAACAATGTATGGTTTTGTCCTAAAAGTAATCCCTGAAAATATCAAGTCAGAATTAAGCATAGATTTAGTAGATGAAGTTTTTCAATATGTGACATCAGCACATAGTTCATAACATAGTAAACAAAAACGAGATTATGTCATTTTTTAAAACAGTTGAAAAAAGACGTTCTATCAGATCATTTTCTTCCAAAAAAGTTGAAAAATCAAAAACCAAAAAAATTTTGAAAGCATCATGGATGAGTCCGTCAGCTATGGGCATGCAAAATTTTAAAATTTTTGTTGTTGAAGATTTAAAGAAAAAAGAAAAATTAGTTAAAGCAACACATGACCAAGAATATGTTAATTCTAGTTTAGTTCTAGTATTTTGTTCTGATCCAAATCGAATAAAATTTACCGGTTCGAGAGGAAAAAACCTTTTTTCAGTTCAAGATGCAACGATTGCTGCATCTTATGCTCAATTAGCTGCTACTGCATTAGGATTGTCAAGTATATGGATTGGACATTTCAAAGAAAAAACTGTTGGGAAAATTATTAAAACAAAATTAAAACCAATTGCAATAATTTCAATAGGATATGCAAATGAAAAACCAGGAAAAAAAGAAAGTCAAAAAATCAAAAACTTAGTCAAACATGTATAATTTACTTGGGATTATCATACTTTCTTAGAATAATCAAGGCCAACCATTTCACCCTTTACTTCGAAAAGCAGGTATGCCAGTCTAGTAACACGATGAGCAGTTAATGACAATTGGGTATTGTGTTGGCCTACATTGATTATACGTCATTATTGAATAAAAAACTGATCATTATTCCAAAATTTGAAAAATAACTAGTTTTTTGTTTAAATGATACTGTTTTTTGTAGTGATAGTTCATAAAGTACAAAATAATATTAGAATATTATGACATCAATTGCCACTTTAGGTTCTCACTGTTCATTACAAGTTCTAAAAGGTGCAAAAGACGAGGGTCTAAAAACTATTCTAGTATGTGAGAAAAAACGCGAAAAATTATACAAAAGATTTCCATTTATTGATGAATTAATCATAGTCGATTCATTCAAAGAAGTATTAGATCAAAAATGCCAATCTGTTTTAGAACAAAATAATGCAGTATTAATCCCACATGGTACACTAATTGCACAAATGAATTCTGAAGAAATTGAATCAATCAAAACACCGGTTTTTGGGAACAAGTGGATTTTAAGATGGGAATCAGACAGAGAGATGAAAGAAAAACTCATGAGAGAGGCAAATTTACCAATGCCAAAACCAGTAACAGATCCTAAAGATATTAACAAATTAGTGATTGTAAAAAGACAAGGAGCCGCAGGAGGTAAAGGTTACTTTATGGCTGCAAATTATGAAGATTACAATACAAAAAGAGATCAATTAATTTCAGAAGGAATACTATCTAAAGATGAAACACTTTACATTCAAGAATATGCAGCAGGTGTTTTAGCATATTTACAGTTTTTTTACTCACCATTAAAAGAAGAATTAGAATTTTTTGGAGTTGATCAAAGACACGAATCAGACATAGAAGGATTGGCAAGAATCCCATCAGAGCAACAACTAAAGTCAACTAAAGTTCCATCATTTAACGTAATTGGAAATAGTCCTCTAGTATTACGAGAATCTTTGTTAGAACAAGTTTATGAAATGGGAGAAAATTTTGTTGAAGCTTCAAAAAGAATGGTATCGCCAGGAATGAATGGACCATTTTGTATAGAAGGAGTATATGATGAAAATGCTCAATTCAAATCATTTGAATTTTCAGCAAGAATTGTTGCTGGAAGTAATATCTACATGGATGGTTCACCATATTATTCACTCTTGTATAATGAACAAATGAGTATGGGTAAAAGAATTGCACGAGAAGTAAAAACTGCTTCAGAATCTAATCAACTAGATAAAATTACAACCTAATATTTTTTAAATCATTTTAAAATTTGGCAAAAAATTACTCATTATTAAAATAAAAAAAGAAAAAAGAAAATTAGATTCTTGGGAATGCCAAGTTACTTTTTCTTGCAAAGAGTACTGAACCAATAATTGCAGTTACGAGTATCATGATTGCAATTGTGCCAAATTCTGGAACTACTTGTTTGGCAGCTGCCAAATCAATTAAAATTCCGTCAATTTGTGCATCAACTTCATCTGCGGAAACATTTGACTTTATCATGGAGCGAAGTTCTTCGCGCATGTCATGTTCAATTTTTTCCATCAAATCATGATCTACTTCTCCTAATGGACCTTCTACAAATTCATAGTTGTCAAGATAAGCCTCACTTACCAAATCAAATGCCAACTGTGTGTTGCCATCACGATATTGGGTTTTGGCTTCATTTAAGAGTCGTTCAATTTCGTCAAAGTATTGGAATATATCTACTTCAACTGCACCCCCTGAAAAATTTTGAAGAGATGCAACATTGTTCAAACTCTTTCCAACTAGAATACTGATCTCACTGGTTTTACCAATGGATGATACAATAGAATCCATTTCAGATAGATTGTCTGCAAGTGAATTAGTATCGGATTCAGATAATTCCATCAAAGATGGTTTTACTGATTCAAAGATTGATGTTGCTTTTGTTAAGAATACTACGGTTTCGTCATATTCACCTTGATCAACAATTTGACCATCAGCTACGGCTTCCTCATATTCTTCTTCAACAAGATGTAATCTATCTTTGATTCCAGATAGTGCCAATCCTACGTCAGAAGTATCACCTCCCTGATATTCTCTTATCAGTAGTTCAACTTCGGCTGCAATATGTTCTATTTCTGACTTCATTTCAGATGGAGTAGAATTACCCATTGTAATCTCAATTGCTTCTTCCATTTCGTGAAGTAATTCACTGGCGGAATCAGTGCCTAGTGTTGCTTCAATTGATGGGTGTAATGTTCTATAGTAGTATAATCCCTCATATGTGAATTTTTTAGCACTACTAACATCACCTTCAGCTAAGGCTGCTACTGCTTCTTCTAATTCTTCAACTGTTTTGAGTTCAAAGATTGTAAGCATTTCATTCAAGATTGCAGAGCCATTTGAGTCAAGTACTGATGAATCAGATTTTAATTCAGCAATCCAACCATTTGATTCATAATCTTTGGTAGGTACTTTGAATTTCTTTTCTAGTACTGAATACCATTTAATGAAATTGGCAGAGTCATTACTGTCTACTGCATTTTCCATTTTCATGAATGCAATCTTATAGATTGTTTTATCAATTACTTGTCTGTTCAATTTGGCCATTCCAGTATCACCTGAATTATGATTGTCTTCTACATCATCAAATGCAGTTTCAATCAAGGTGTTACTTTCTACATCTACATCAATAGCAGCATGTTTGAAACTGTTATTGTACGTAGAACGTGCATCTTTGACATAAGCTAGGGCATCATCAATATTATCACTTTTTTCTCCATTGGAGAGTGATTTTTTGATTGCAGACCAGTCATCTCCAAGAGATGTAGGTTCTGGTTCTTCAGCTGCTGCCTCTTCTACTACAAGGAGACCGGTCATCCATGGATGAACCATACAGAAGTAATCGATTTCACCTACGACATCTGCAGTCCATTCGTATGAACTTCCTGCCATAACCATTGATGTATCAAATTCGCCAGTTGGGCCATCAGCTGCAGTTCCTGCTGAGAATGTGTGTGCTGCGGAATCAGTGTTTGAGAATATTACTACTCCACCAAGATCTACTGTTGCAGTTCCTGGAATATAACATCCGTATTGCACTTCTTCACATCCTGGAGCTCCAGAACCTTGTGTTGGTACAACTAATACTTCTGAGTGATCTGC
>PBZV01000023.1 GCA_002730325.1 Nitrososphaerota archaeon | reverse complement strand
CCTCAATGGGTTGTACCCCTTGCAATATGGACTGCAGAGGGAAAGATTACTCCAGCTGAAATGATAATTGCAATTGAGATTTTGATTAATCAGTAGGCTCTGAAATTGTTTTCTAAATTGGTAACGGAATTGTGGGATTACGTATTGAAAAAAGCCTAAAAATGACCCTAAAAATTATTTTATTTCAGGATCACAGAACTTTTCATGTGACATGATGTCATAAATTACCTCTGTAAATCCTTCAATGACATAATCGCATTTTTGGCAGGTATATTTCATATATTCCGTATACATGCATTACTAATGAAATTTTTGTTGTGTTTGAAAGTCTAAAAACTACTAGAAAATTCTAAATCATTCTATTTTTACTATTAACTTGAAGGAAATCATGCCGTTAGACAAAATGCCTAATTCTGAAGAATTTGTTCCAACTCATAAATCCATTATTTTACACAAAAACGGTATTCCTGCAGCCTGTATAGTTGATAAACAAATTCAAAATAAATCTCGCTATGAACTATTGTCCAATAACACTTCACTTCGAGCAAGTTTAGTTGGGTTTCTAAACAAAGATGAGGAATTAGGATTATTCATGGGATTCAAATTAAAAATTCAAACTGATGATGATTTTTTTGAATATACTGTATATCCCAATGATGAGTTTATTGATACTGTAATTTTTGAAGAATCTATTTTTATAATCAATGAAAAATTAGAACATCTTTTCTCTTTACAAAAAATAATGACAGATCAATTTGTAAAAACCAGATCAGAATTTGAAAAATTTCAAAAGATGATCAAATAATCTATAATCTATAATCATTAAATTACTGATAACATTCTACTTTGGTATGGTAAATTATACTCAGATGTTGAAGATTAGAGAGCCCACTTTACTTGATAGAGACGATGGTCATTGGTACCAAACAAAATTTGATGATGTTTATCCCTCTATCAGTACAATTTTGTCTGCTACTGCCACAGATGATAAAAAAAATGGATTAAAACATTGGAAAGCAAATGAACCCGCACATGAATATATTACAAAACAATCTCAACATGTTGGAACTCAATCTCATAAAATTATTGAGGATTATTTGAGTAGTAATTTATCTTTGGAAGAATTTGATTTATTGCCTATTGCACATTTTAATAATTTAAAACCCTATTTAGAAAATATTTCTGATGTAACATGTATTGAACAAAGAATGTATTCTGATAAACTAAAAGTTGCAGGTACAAGTGACCTTATTGCATATTACAACGGAGAATTATCCATTATTGATTATAAAACAAAAAGAAAACCTCAGATTGATGATTACATGTATGAGTATTATTTACAAACCACTTGCTATGCACAAATGTTTCATGAAGTTACAGGCCAAAAAATCAATCAAATTGTAATTTTAGTAAGTAGCGAAAAAAATACCAGGCAGGAATTCATCAAAACATGTGATGCCTATATTGAGCCTATGAGGGAACGAATTGAAAATTACTATTTGAATAACCTTGCCTAAAAAAACTATTCAATAAATTGGTCATTTTTTAAACAAACCCTTGTATATGGTTAATCGTGAACAGGCGTAAGAAATGAAATACATGTGTAGAACCTGTAAAACGAAATGTGATGATATTCCAGAACATATGATGAAAGTTCATAATTTCTCTAAATCTATTGTGGACTCTCAACTAAAAGCAAATGCTAATTGTTACAAAAACTCCTTTGAAGTATTAGAATAAAATAAATTAAAAATTTCAATCCATGAAGATACTTTCATTTAGATATTGATCATTTTTTTTAAAGTATATTCTTATTTTTTGTATTTTCTACGAGGATTTTTATCATAAAATTTTTCTATATTTTCAATCCATTCTTTGTTTTCTGGAAGTCGTGAACGGGCATGTGGTTTTTTTCCATTATTTGATAAAACAGCACTATTATTTTCATAGAATCTGTCTGTTTCAGAAATTAACACATCAAGAAAATCAGATGCCCCTTTAGCTTCAAGACCTTTTGGTTCTCTATGAGACGTGATTGATTTAACAAGAGTTTCAATTTTTGCGATTTTTAATCTATATTCACTGAGAATTCTATGTTCCAAAGAGATCATTTCATTTTGTTATGTAATTCACTAGTGTATGTTCATTTCGGTATTGAAATTATGAATATCACTAATTAAAATTATAAAAAATTAGTTTATTTTTTAATATTATATCTATTTTCTTGATATTCATCATCATAAAATTCTTCAATCATACCTTTTGTAACAAATTCTTTCAAAACTTCTTCTGCTTCTGAAATTGGAATATCAAATCTTCTATGAATATGTCTAGAAGTGGTAGATTCATTTTGTTTTGATCTATTATTGATAAATTGAAAAATTATATTTTTTAAATCACTCATCATTCATTCCAAATAGATTGTACCTTTAACCATTTTATCAAATCTTTATACAATTTACTTTTTTGCATGTTTAAAACTCCAATTTCTAGATTAGTTGAAGATTTGACAGTTTTTGAATATTTTTCATAAACGGCAAAAACGATTTTGTCTAAATACATTTGATCTTGCATCTCTTTCTTTGCTAATTCTTCAGATTCAGTCATAGCAAAACTTGCAAACAATACTCCATCTACCCAATACGCATTGGCTGAATCCAATGAAGACATCATTCCAATTAGATCATCTAGGCTTAATTTTATCATGTCTCGAACATAGATTTTCTCATATGGTTTATGAACAAATTCTGTCATGAAATTTTATCTTTTNTGGAGTTTAATGAATATTTGGAAATTTAATAACTAGTTTTTTTAAAATTGTTTTATGGATAAAAAACCAAATGACNTAAATGAANATGAAATATTTGTCACCGAATTTCCAAAAAAGAATTANGGNATAGTTGATTATCTTCAGGGACGAGTNCATTTTGCATTACTTGATCAAATGAAACTCATGAGTGATTCAGGAATGTCTAAAACACAAATTAAAACAACAATTANTTCAAATGTCNCTGAAATAATAAATAANTTTGATCCTCAAAAATCAAAAAGTTCTTGATTCTAAATTNACTGACTCTGCCATGAATATTTTGTGACATTTACAAAAACAATTTGTATGTGGCATATCATTATCATTTCTGTATTTACATTCTTTTGTGTGTTCAATTAATGACAATTTTTTGTAATTANTTATGGCATTGCTTTTGTAGGATCNCGACTCAATATGTTAAGCACATCCAATATGATCTGNTTNTGACCTCCTGCATGTAAATCCGTTCGAACTTCNTCAGAACCTAAACTGACGAAAATNAGATTCTCATCCCCTAGTGGAAAAGTAACCCTAGTAATTTTTTCAAATGCAGCTACTGCNTACTTNCCATNNCCAATTTTTGGACTTAATTGTTTTCTAGCTTTCCATGCNCCAGCAGCTCTTNTAAGCGATGCATTAGTTTCNTCTTCTGATAGATAGTTTGTTACTCCATCCCGATGACTGGTTGTGAGAACACTTCCTTCAGCATCTGTAATTATGCTNTGTCTAATGTTTACATCCGAATCCATGATTTTNTTTAAGAGATTTTCAAAATTCATGTAAATTTTTANGTAAAAATATTACTTAAATGATACCCAAAATTCTTTTTATGATAGTATGAAAAAATGATATCTTAGAAATCTAAGANGTTTCAATGATGGATTTTGATTTTTGTTTACACCAACAATTATGACTACATGGAAATNATATTGGCATTTTATTCTTCAGAGACTAACCANGAAATTCCNATTGCNTCTTCCCATGATGTTTGGTTATTGTTATCTTTCATANANTAAGATTNNCAAAATCTCTATTTAACAAACGTGAATGATTNATCAGTATNAATTCTACGTANCAATTGATAGTGATTCTTTAAATTGAATTTGAATAATCTTTTTTATCCGACCATAAATGATGAATGATTCNTTTTTTTTAGAATCTCTTCATTTTTTNATTTTGTTGATTTGCAGTTTTTTCATAATAGAATTCTTGTTTTTTNAGATTTTTTTCAGANATTATTCTGCATTTTCTCATTGGTACTAGTCTTGAAATTTGTTCATACGTGTTAATGTCTCTAACATCTGCTGCNTATGCAATTTGTAAAAGTGGAGATTTTTCTTNAATTATTGGTTTTGCTTGCTCATATCCACTACTTTGTCTCATNCCTGTTCTNAAAAGTCCNACATGTNTGTCNCTTTTTGAAATTTGTGGATCTTGATAACANCAAATTGCAAATTCATCGTTGTCTTTTTCTATAATTGTTAANCTGGTAAATTTNTCACTCCAATTTTCAATTTCATGAGCNATANCAATTGCTTCTTNTTTGTCTTCAAAAACTGTAGAAATCACNAGTCTATCTNTTTCATGTGCCCATGAAATACTAAAAAAATNTCTATACCAATCAATTTCAAAAGACATACTATTTATCNAAAAATAATCAAATTAATGCTTTCTATTTGTTGTAAAANTAATNATCTTTTTGNNAAATTANTTAATTTACNANAAAAAAAGAATATGACTAGCATGNTTTGTCACATTNGNATTNTCTATTANTAAACAAGNTTTTGAATATTTCAAATCTTGATTGACTAATTGNNGGTTTTGTTTTTCCAACAATTCTAAACAATTTGATTCCNGTTTCAGCGCTAGTTCCTTTTAATGCCCAAGTNCCATTTTTCATTAGNNATGGCTGNGGATTTTTCATGGCTACTTTTNTCCGTACTTTGANATCATATGCTTCTATTACAGACATTGGTAATATTTTCAAAATTTCTATTACTAATTCAAAGTTAATTTTNNCCCAGTTNCTANCTGAAACTAAATTTTTGTTAGNCTCAAAAATTTTTTAAAAAAAAGAGGCTAATGTGAAATCGTTAGTTCCGACATTTCACACTTACACTCTTCNCGCTTACCACAATATGGACAATTACAGTCACAAAGAATCAATGATTCATCACATGATTGACATTTTGTAAATTCTGCAAAATCNTCATTCATGGTTATTATCCACCCATGAATANANTTCCACAATAAAATTGATAAATTNGTTGTTCAAAATTATGAAAATTAGTTTTAATTTTTCATTAAAATTAAACGAATGTTTGATTCAGATTCCAATTTTCTTTTATATCTTGAGGCTGAGTTATTTTTGACGACTTCGTTTAGCGGTCTTAGCATGCTATAAAGGACTGCTATTCCAAGACGTCTNTTATCGTTTTTTTAACAATGCATCTTCTGGGGTCTTTTCTTTNTTTGATTCCCAATGCCANTTATGATGTTTTTTCCAATGNTCTNCTAATTCTTTAGTAGTTGGCTCTTTGCCAAGAGGNGTACCNCATAATTTACANTGTTTCATTTTNTACCTCTTGTNCTTTTTTCTTTTTTGGTTTAATTAATGGNTGACATTGTGAAGGAAGGTTTTCATCATCACTCATATTATTTGAATTGTNAATNACGTAAAATTAAGAGTTTTGTTTTGTTGTGTTNTGTGTTTTTGATTTATTGAACTTTTTATTTGTTNTANATTTTTCANCTNTTCGATTTTTTTCTAAACCCATAATTGAATATGTTTTTCCTATTTTACACAATTTCATCTCTCCTGTCATTTCATCATGAATTGATTCAATATTCCCATTTTCTAATAATTCNCCTATTATNCNCCATACTTTGTTTTGTGAAATTTCAAATTTGTATGGTATTGTTGATACCTTTGTAAAATAACCNTTATCTGAATTTCTTAAAANAAANTNTTCAATTTTTTGTTCAGTTGTCAAAGACTGTTCNTTTTTCTTAAAATTTCTAAAGGATCTTTTTTCTGACAATACNACTAAAAATATTTCCTAGTATTTTAGCTANGTTATTTTGAATTTAATGTNTCTGGATCGTTATTACCTGACAAATAATTACTCCCTANTTTCANTTTCATTTTTTCATCAAATTCTTCTTGTAATCTTGTAAGATACATTTCAGCTTCAGTTTCATCGTCAGGAATTCCTGTNTCTGTATCATAATTGAACCCTGTAGCTAAATGATAAAATTCCTCAAAAAATTCTTTACAATCTATAACATCTGCATCTCTATCTATTGTAGTAANTAGACAATTCNNTTCNATTCTAAAATTNAGGCAAACTTCCTCNTCTATCATGACATCTGTTATNACAGCCATGAGATATGCAAAATATTGTTCATCTAGGANTATTTTTCCTTTATTTGCNACCCATAATTCNTTTCCATCTANCATATAATCAAAATTNTTGACTACNACATCTCGAATNTATGAATCTGGAAATGATGATTTTGATTTCCATAAACTTTCATNATAATTACCTGGTTCAACATAAACTAGATCAAAACTTAATTCTTCATTTAACTGATCAAATTCCCAGATTTGTTTATTTGTCCACATTGGTGAGTATTTGTCGATTAATTTTTTTGTTTTTTGATTCATCAGAAATTCTTTNCCCCNCTATTGTTTAATCTTTNTTGAATCAATCATTGACCCCTGATTTTAGAAATTCTATTGTACATTCTGCCAATTCTTTATCTGAATGTTTTTTAATTTCATGTTTACAATTTGGGCAAATTCCTGATTGCTCATCATTAAACTCATCTCCTACTTGTTTCATACAACATTCCATTAATTCTGATGTTGAATGTGATTCCATAGAAAGTTTACATGTTGGACATTTAGTCATAATATTTTATGTTAGATCTATCCTAATAAATTATATTTAATTTCAAAAAAACAATTTTATGAAAATTATTGACAAATTTCAAAATCCTTTAAAATGTATTTGTGATAATGATGTAATTTTTGATGTAATTGAAACTATTGAATGTGATTGGGGTGAACATGTAGTTATTCAATGTAGTAATTGTGAAGAGCTTTTTTCTATTGATAAAAAATGTCCTGCTTTTCAAAGTATTGAAAAATTATTGAAATTGAATATTGGATTATTTAGTGAAAAAGAAAAATTCAACTATTTATCAAATTCTCATTCTTCTTAAAATCTTGGGCCACAGAAAAAGTTGGTAACCAATGTCGTTTTGGGGTAATCTGATTACCAACACCCAGCTTATGCCTATGGCAATAATCTTAATTGAAAAATTATCTTAAAATAAAAAATGTTTATAATTGTTGATTCAAGTTATCATTTTTTTGATTAAATATCGCCAAACAAAAATACAAATCCTACGGCAAGAGCAATTATTGAAACCCCCATAGTGATGTAAAATTTACTGTTCATATTACACACTGAAATAAACCAAAATTAATAGTTTAGAATTTTGAAAGCAAGCAAGCATGATATTTTCTTGCATCGACTCTTTGGGAGTTACGTACAAATATCATACAAGCAATCACCTTGCTTCCAACATTTCTAAATTTCTCTTTTTAATTTTTTTTAAAATAAAACAAGTCTCGAAATTTGATCAAAATGGGTTGAAAAAATTATCTTGATCTTTTGTAAATCGTGCCTATGCTAAATTAATTTTACACAAAAATTTTTCAATTATTCATTTTACTAATAATTAATTGATAATTATTTGTAAAGGAGTACAAAAAACCTCAAAATTTGAAAAATGTTCATTTATCTACGATGGTGATTGGGGAGATGATTCTTTGATTATTCATCAAGATTTTCACAAATCTTTTGAATCAAAAAAATATGCTTGGCTTGGATTTGATGTATCTCAACCACTAGGAAAATTCAGTGGTCGTGATGGAAAGAGAAATTAATTAAGATCAATTTTTAAGAAAATAAATTATCATGAATGAAACTGAACCAATTAGTTGGTCTAAGGATATTTTTCTTAAGTGGTCTAATTTTAAAGCAGAACATAACCCTTCAATATTTGAAGATTCTCATAGTGAGATTAAATTAAGATTCACTTGGACTGTTAATTCTGACACAATAAATAATGAAGTTGTTTTTATGATTGAAAATATCTCTCTTTTTGTAGATTTCCATCCTTTGTTATCATCATTTAGAACTTTAGAAATAAATGATAATTTACTCAAACATGAACAAGGACATTTTGATTTATCTGAATTAATTAAAAATGAAAATTTGAAAGAATTACAAAACAAATTTTATGGAAAGCAATTTCCAACAAGAGGTCAAAATGATGATCAGAGAAAACAATTTGCTAAAGAAGATTCTGGAAAAATGATTGTAAAAGAAATTGAAAAACTGGAACAATTATTAGTTTTCAGACGTCAAAAGTATGATGAACAAACAAATTTTGGTCAAAATCAAGAGAAACAAACAGGTTATGATTTGATTTTTAATAATTTACGAAAATAAGTTCTCAAGTTTGATTTTCAATAATTTTGGTTTCAGGAATTGAGTTTATGTAATTCACTAGTCCTCTGTAGTATTTTAGATGAAAATCTAAATCTCTAATTTCTGTTTGTTTTAATTCTTCAAGTTCTGGTCCAAAATCATTTTTATCATTTTGAATATGATTCATTGTATTTTCATTGATTTCAATCATATGAAATAGACTATGTAACACTTCATTTTTTGTAAGTGTCTTTTCACATGATTTTTTTAGCATTGATTCTGCCCAATCCATAAATCAGAATTACTAAATTGTTATATCCTTACTAGAATTTGAAAAATTCTAACCTTTAGTCTATTTTTTTTAATTTTAGATATATTTTTTCATGCGTGAATTATCTCTTTCTTAATTATTCATTACCTCATAATGAGAATAATTGGCGATGTAATTCATTGTATTGTTATTAATAATTTATACAACTAAATTCTACTAGTAAAAGAGTCGACAAAATCATTATTTGATGATATCTAAAAATAAAAAATATTTAAAATAAAGTGGAAATTTTCCACTTGGACTATTGTCCGTTGTTCTTTTCCCATTCAGCTCTTACTTCGGCTGCTTTTGCAGCATAGGGATCTTCGTGCCATTGTTCTTTGTTAAGATCTGCTCCCATGCCTCCGGTTTTTTGTAATATACCATCTTGTGCGGCTTTAGATAAGACTGCATCTGCTGGGATGTAGTTTTCTTGATTTGCAGTACCATAAGCAATGGCTCCAGCCATTGCAGCTACGCCTACTGCAATTCCTACATACAATAATGCTTTTGACGCCATGTCTAAAATTTTGATTTTTTCATATTAATCAAATCAGTTTACACTGCCCTTCACTGAACAAACTAATGAATTTCTACCTTGATCTCATTGTTACATAAAGGAAGATCGCCTGTACTGTCTTTGAATTTTTCAATCAATTCTGTTTGGCGTTCTTTTGGACTATCAGTGAACTCTCTTTGATAAAAATGAGTTTTTTGTTTACATTCATTTTCTTCAAAATCTAAATCAACATATTTTGTAAATGTCTCTTCAAGATTCATAGAATGACCAATGTAAAGCGGTGTTTTGCTTCTAGTGTATAATACATATACTCCTGGAATTGGTTTTACAAATTTTGCATTTTCTAACCACACTCTCATTTTATCTTCCAATAATTCCATATTATTTAATTATTTTACTAGATATTAAACTAAATTATAAAAATTTGATATTACAAGAACCTCCATGCTTTTAATATTGAGAGAAAGCATGAACAATACTGTCTCTTTTAGAAAAATTCCCTGAAAACTTTCATCCTAGAGAAATTCAAAAGGAAATAATCGAACAAATCGAGGAAAAATTAGATTCAGGATATAAGAAAATAGTCTTATGTGCTCCTACTGGAGTTGGAAAATCATTAGTTGGGGCTACTGTTTCTAGATATTTTGATAGTTCATTTACAGTTACTGCCTCAAAACATCTTCAAGATCAATACATCAAGGATATTCCGTTTTTAAAACCTGTAAAAGGTAAACAAAATTTTCCTTGTTTGAAATTGATGGGAACTGAAAAAGTTGAAAATTCTAGAAGGGCAATGAGGTGGGGGTTGACTTGCGATAAAGGTCAATGTCAAGAAAGAATAAGTAAAAATGGAAAAGAGGTTATCGAGGTATGTGAATTCAAGCCCACCATAAAACAAGTTGAAGAAAACACTATAGATTCCCAATCTTGTCACTATTATCTTCAAAAATATGATGCGTTAGTTTCTAAACATTCTTTGTGGAATTATCATGCATTTTTCCAAATTATGAAGTTTAACAAAAAACTTTTTGAGGATTATTTAGATAGAAAAGTTTCAATTTTTGATGAAGCACATAAAATTGAGGATCAGATTATTCAATTTGTTGGATTTGATATATTTGCAGGTCAAGTTGATGAATGTAATCTAAATACTGAGAAATACCATTTCACTGACTTGGATTCTATGATTAAACTCACTGATGATATTGCATATTCTTATGCAAAGAAAATCAAAGACATCAAAGAAAGTCCTGCATTTCAAAACAATCCTGACTATGAATTAATTTCAAGATTGGAACGACGATATGATAGAGCTGCTCAAGCAAAAATCGATATTGTATCAGATAAGGATAATTTTGTTGTAAATGATCCTGTTAAGGATTTGAACGGTAATTTTAGAACTATATCTGTAAAACCAATAGATGTTTCAAAATTTGCAAACACATTCTTTGATACTGAATATCAAATTTTCATGTCTGCTACTATCGATAAAAACAGTTTTTGTGAAAATATGGGTTTAGAAAAAGATGATGTTGCATTTGTTGATACTCCAAAATCACCTTTCCCAATTAATAACAGAAATGTTGATTTGTTAAACATTAAACGACTGAGTTATGGTTCTACTGAAGAAGACGAAGTAGAAGTAATCAAAACAATTGATAGAATTTTAGATGAACATTCTTCTGACAGAGGATTAATTCTTACCTCGTCCATTCCTCGATGTCAAAAAATTATTCGATATCTATCACCAAAAAATACTAAAAGAATCCGAATTTGTCATAGTAAAAACAAAGATGGTAAAACTCAAGATGAAGTAATCTCTGAACATGCATCTGATCCTACAGGTGTTTTACTCTCTTCTTCTTTATGGGAAGGTGTTGATCTAAAAGATGACTTGTCTCGTTTCCAAATAATTGCAAAAGTTCCATATCCTAATTACAAAGAAAAAAGAACAAAGGCAAAAATGGATAAATTTCCTTTATGGTATACATCTCAAACTTTAACTAAAATATTACAGGGATTTGGTCGTTCAATAAGAAGTGAAAATGACTGGGCAAAAACTTACGTTTTGGATACGGCTGTAAACAATGTATTTTTCAAGGCTCAACAAATGATTCCAAAAGCATATCATGATATTTTAGGCATAGAACCTTTGTAGGATTTTTTTTATGAAAAATAATCAAATCTTCAGAGTAAAAGGAGTTTGAATTTAGTAAAAGATCAATTTCTTCATCCTTGTTTGTTTTTCCTAAAATAACATGAAAACACAAGGATGGATTTAGTAAACATGGACAAAATTCAGAGAAGAGTCATTGAACACCAAATCAAACAATTAAAACATGAACTCGCAAATTTTGAGGAATAAATATTTCCCAGTTCCTTTTTGTTTGTATAATGTTTAATTTGTGCCTAAACCCTGTAATGTTCTGACATAATTTGAGCCTAAAATCATTAAAAGTCTCTAAAAAACCCTGGACCGAGCGATCTAAATAGTAGTAGATCTTAACAAAAACATGTCTTAAGAGATAAAGAACGTCGATACGTCATATCTTTTAGGACATAATTTTGAGCTAATTTTTCTTGAATATCTCCAAAATCCTTATTTGCGTGTAATTTTGTTGTTGCCACATGAGTATTTCCAAATTAATCTCTGAAATTAAAAACAAGAAAAACCTGTCACCTGAAATTCGATTTTACTTTATAGAGAAAAATAAACATTATTTCCTTAATGAGGGGATTTTGAAAAATGGGTTTAATTCAAAATTAATTATTAAAAAAAATAGGGATAGTGTTTTATCTGCATTTTCAAAAATGGCATTTTTGTTTGATGAAATTATTAGATTAAGAATTGTAGGATCTTCTAATCATTCAAACAGCAAAGAACTGTTATACCTACTTAATCTGGTTCCGATTAATAGAAAGATTAGAACATTTCTTGATTGGAAAGTTTTTTCCCCTGAATTTACACGAGATATGTCTAGATTATTTGAAGTAAGAAATGAAACAATACATTGTATTTCAATAAATGATGTAATTTATAATCCAAAATTAGAAATTTCCCTTTCTTCAATTTCTGGTTTTAAAAAATTCTCATCAGATTTTCAAAAATCTTGGAAAACATTACTTAAAATCTATATCTCTGAACAACAAAAAATTGACTTGAAAAAAATATCTGAAATTTTATAAATCAGGTTTTGTGATTGCACCCTCAGCTGCTGAACCTACTAACGTTGCAAATTTGGCCAAAGCCCCAGTTGTATAGTTTGGTTTTGGTGGACTCCATTGACTTTTTCTAGATGCCAATTCTTCAGATGATATATGTAAATCAATTACATTAGTTTCTGTATCTATAGTAATTTCATCATCATCTTTTACTAATGCTATTGGTCCTCCAACATATGCTTCCGGCGCAACATGTCCTACCATGAATCCTCTGGTCCCTCCAGAAAATCTACCATCAGTTACCATTGCAACTTTCTTCCCCAATCCTTGACCTACAAGTGCTGCAGTAGTTGCTANCATTTCTCTCATTCCTGGACCTCCTTTTGGNCCTTCATATCTAATTACAACAACCTGTCCTTCATCNATGTCNCCTTTTGCAACGGCATCAAATGCATANTCTTCTCTATCAAANACNCTAGCTTTTCCAGTAAATTTNGTCATNTCTACTCCTGCAGTTTTNATCACTGCNCCTTCTGGAGCNAAACTTCCTTTGAGAACAACAGCTGTTCCAACNTCATGAAGTGGATTTTCAANTGGNCTTACAATNTGTTGATCTGGTGCTGAAAAANTCATTNAATTTAGATTTTCTTTNATNGTTTTTCCAGTAACTGTTAAACAATTTTCATTTAACAATCCTTTATCGAGNAATTTTTTTAATACAAATGGAATNCCTCCAATTTTATCTAATGAATTCATAACATAGTTTCCACCTGGTTTCATATCTGCCAAATGTGGTGTTTTTTTCCTTATTCTTTCAAAATCATCATATGTTAATTTGATATTTACTTCACTTGCTAGTGCTAACAAATGTAAAATTCCGTTAGTTGAACCTCCTACAGAATTTAACATTACAATTGCATTTTCAAATGCNTCAAACGTAAGAATTTCTTTAGGTCTTANATTCATCTCTAGTAATTTTGCACATGCAACTCCTGAATCATATACCATTTTATCACGTCTATCATCTGCTGCAGGTGGACTTGCACTTCCTGGTAATGCTAAACCAATAGCTTCTGAAATTGATGCCATAGTGTTTGCAGTAAACATNCCACCACATGATCCTTCNTTTGGNCATGCAGTGTTCTCAATATTTTTCAATCCNTCTAAAGAAAGGTTTCCTGCATCATATGCTCCTACAGCTTCNTACACATCTACTACTGTAAGCTCTTNACCTTCAAGCATTCCAGGCATTATAGTTCCNCCATAAACAAAGACTGATGGAATATTCAATCTTGCCATGGCCATCATTGTTCCTGGTAAACTTTTGTCACANCCTGCAATNCCTACAAGTGCATCATATTGATGTGCNCTNACCATTAATTCGATAGAATCTGCAATNACNTCTCTGGAAATTAAAGATGACTTCATTCCTTCATGNCCCATTGCTATNCCATCACTAACTGCAATTGTTGAGAACTCTCTTGGAGTNGCACCTGTTNCAGAAACTCCTTCTTTAGCTTTGAGAGCTAATCGTGGAAGATGAATNTTACATGGTGTTGCNTCATTTCCAGTATGACAAACCCCTATGAACTGTTTTGATAAATCNTCATCTGTNANNCCCATGGCTTTGTACATGGCNCTTTGTGGAGCTCTNCTAGTNCCTTCAACTACATTTTTACTGGAAATTTCCATAACATNTGAATTTCAGATTGCTATAATTTAGATATTNCCTTTAGAATTATGATTTTTTTTTAAGAATGATTTNTACACNATTTTTTTTANTTTTATNATTATTTTATTAGTAATTNNNATGAATTATTCATCTAGTTTTAATACTATATTTTATTGAATCATTNTNTTGAATCCTCTAAACATTGCTGCCATTGTNGGATTAGTTTGNGTTTTGGCATTTGCAGTGGTATTGATNCAACCTGAGAATTTAGCAAAATCACAAAATGATAANGCTGATGAAACAGTAAAAATTGAAACTCATGAAAAAATGAATCATGATGATATGATGGAAAAACANCATTCCATGATAAAATCATTAATTCATNACAAATCTGAACATACGATTTCTGTTACAGGNATTGCTCAGACAAANGTGCAACCTGATTTGTTAGTAATTGAATTTGGTGTTGAAACTAATGGNGATTCTGCNAAATCTGCNTTAGATTCTAATTCTGAATTATTATCAAATTCNATTTCCAAATTAAAATTAATGGGNATTTCTGAAGATGATTTNAGCACATCTAGATTTTCTATAACNCCTTTGTATGACTATTATCAAGATAAAGANACTGGTCGACANACNTCTGAATTAATTGGTTATCAGGTAACAAATGTACTTCAGGTTGAAACAAAAAAACTTGATTCTGCTGCACTGATTCTTGANACTGTTGTCTCTTCTGGNGTAAACAAAGTTAATTCTGTCCGTTTTACAATNTCNCCNGAGTCTCATTTTGCTTTGAAGGATAGTTTGATTGAGGATGCAATCCAAAATGCAAAATCTAAAGCACAAAATGCATTATCNCCNCTTGATCAAAGGATTGTTGGAGTAAAATCAATCACTNTGGATGATTTTGCATCCCCNATGCAAACTNCAATGTTNAAATCATCTTTTGCTGAANCATCNATGTTTAANGANACTCCTATATTNTCTTCAGAAAGTACAATTTCNACATCTGCNCATNTAACTTTCTTAATAGATGATNTCCCTTAACTTGGATTNATTGTATTACCATTGAATTAATATTGAATAGTTTTCATTGAGTTTAAATTCTAATNATTTTAGATTATGTCATGAGTGACACTGANGGAAATNCAATGGAACAAAAACAACTTGCATGTCCTGTTTGTCAGAGCAACAAAGCAGAAATTGCNGGTGAAAATGTAAAACTTAGTGGGCGTTTTGAAGACAAAGAATTCCTTACTACTGAATTAACTGTTTTAAGATGTACAAAATGTGGATATTACATGTTCTTTGATAAAATGGCAAAATTCACGACAAGTAATAACTAAAATTTTATTTGATAATTTCTTGATTTTCAAGTTCTAAAAGTTGTTCTTGAATTTCTTCTTGTATGCCTTCACCATATGAAATCAAAATTCTGTCATCTTCTATAATTTCATAATCTCTAATGTCTGAAACTTGTTCTCCGTTAATGAAGAAACTTAGTTTATAATCTTCATTTGTACAGAAATTCCTTCCATCTTGGAAAGAAAAGCATTGATCATCCACACCTAAAGATAATGTCTCAAAGAGGTATCCTAGATCAACTCCTGTTGCATGTTTGTGTACTGTAGAGCCGTCTCTTCCTTCAAAATGTATCCAACTTGATTTGATCTGATAGGCTGGTGCTGAAAAGTCAAATGTATCGCCAAATATTTTTACCAAAATTCCTGCGTGTGAGTGTTCACTGCCTAAAGCAAAACCTCCATTATCTGGTCCTCCAGGGGCGGTTTCAGTCATATTCAAGAACAAATATCCTGCATATCCTACGATAACTGCAATTACAGCTAAAACACCAACTGCGATGAGTGTTTCTTTTCTTTTTGCAGCTGAATGTTTTGCAGCATAATTTTCACGTTTATCTTCACGTTCTCTTCGTTCTTTTCGGCCCATGTGATGAACTGATTTTTAAATTTGCCCTAATTAACCATTCGTTGACATTATCTTGAAACACAATCAATGAACACCCTTCTAAAATTTACAAAATATACTCAATCTTTAAATTCATAATTTTCAAAAAAACATCGTGAAAAAAGCCATACTTGGAGTAATAATTGTTGGAGTATCAGTTGTTGCATTTTATGGGATATTGGCGTTGTTGCTGTATAGTTAGTTCATTTTTTAGCAAATTTGATAAATCATCTTATGCAAAATCATCAAAACAATAAATAAAATCATTAATTGCTAATCTCCATGGATTGTATTTTTTGTGATATTTTAGATGGAACAAGAAATGGTCATTTTCTTTATGAAGATGATTCACATGTTGCATTTTTGGACAAATATCCAATTGATGTTGGTCACAGTTTGATAATTCCTAGAAAACATCATGAAAGAATCACTGATATGGAATCTCAAAATGTTGGAAATATTTTTTCTCTTGTTCCAAAAATTGCAAAAGCCATTTTGGATGTAACTGGTGCAGATGCTTTTAGTTTAGGCCAAAATAATGGCAAAGCTGCAAAACAAATTATTCCTCATGTCCATGTTCATATTATTCCTCGATATAACCATAAAGGAACAATTTGGACTAAGCGACAAATTTCAAATGATTCTGAACTCTCAGAACTTGCAAAAAAAATCCGTACTATTCTTATTTAGAATGCCCTGGATTGTATCTTAGAATTGCAGCAATTTTTCCAAGACTTGCAAGCATATTTCCATGTTCTGCACTTCCTGAAATAACTTCTAATTGTGAACCTGTTTTTGCTGCAAGAATTTCTAAATAATCTACAATATCTTGTTCTTTAACTTCAACTTCCATTGCATTACATCCAGGACAAGGTTTGTTTGAATATTCTGTTTTCTTTGGAATTACTAGTGGTCTTTCTAAAATTTCTTCTTGAATATTTTGACATCGTTTACATTTACCTTCAACTCTGTGCAGATTTGTGTTATCAGTAATGATCAATGTTTTAACTACATTGTTTTTTAGATATTCAATTACTTCTTGTAAACCGTAAGAGCCTTTTCCAGTGTTTCCGTTAATTTCTCTGAATAATACTTCAACTAATTTTTTCTCCTCAACCATTCTAAAATCCCCTAAAATATCGGATGATTTTGCAAACGCCTCTCTAATCCCTTCTGCACCTGAATATGATGCATCAATTGTAGATATGATATTATTTTGTAATCGATATTCCAGATAACTCCCATTAATGAAATCCTCTTTTGTAGGTCCTGGCCCTGAAATTATTAGTCCTTTTACGGGATAGATATCAATAAAATATTCTCTTGTGGTTTGGGCAACTCTATTGTAAAAATAAGTTAATTCCATCTCTCTTAGTTTTTGGAATCTTTTTGCAGACTGTCCTCCTTGTCTATGTTTTCCTGCTACACCAGATCCTGTTTGAGATAAAACTTCAATCTTATCACCATGTAGTAATCCCCAACCAGCATCTTTTGCATCAATTGCTAAAAACCCAATCAAATTGTCATCTTTTAGCATGTCTTTCAGAATGTCTACATGGAAATGATCATCACATCTGTACAGATATTGATTCAAATCTTTTGGCGGATCTATCTCCCATACTTTTACCACCTCACTGCCTAATGGCCCTCCTTCTTCTGGAGGTAACGCCCCACAAAACATAACTAATCCCCTTGGAGGTGTTTTTTTGTATAGTTTCAATCTTTGAACAACTTTACCTAAAGAATCAACTACGTGTGATCTTGTAAGATCTGATTTAATGTTGTCAGCTGTTCCTTGCTCTTGTTGGAGCGAACCAATTATTTCATGAAGTTGTTTTCCTTTTGGAATGTATACTGTGATAAGCTCAGTTCCTCTGCCTGATTTATGTGATAATTCTTCCAGAGTTTTTCTAATCTTATAGAGTTTAACTGAATCTTGTTTTTCAATATTTATTTTTCCCATTTGTAATTTTTCCTCATTATGCGGATATTAATTTTGATTGTTTCTATATTTTGAAATTAAAATTCATCAAAAGTTTTTAAAAATACTTGTAATGGCTGATTTCCTATGATTTTAATAATTTTCTCATCATTGAAGACCAAAAATGATGGAGTGGCATCTATTCCAATCTCTTTTCCAAATTCATATAGTGCTCTTACGCGTTTTTGATATTTTTGATCATCAAGGCAGGCATCAAACATATCCAAGTTTAGATTTATTGTAGTTGCAAATCTATCTAATGAATCTCTTGTAACCCATCCTGTCCTTTCTCCTCCCCAATTCTTGTAAAGTTCATTATGGTATTGCCAGTATTTTCCCTGATCTTCAGCACAATATGTTGCCTCTGCTGCAAGAAATGAATCTGGTCCATTTAGTGGAAAATCTTTGTAAATTAATTTCACTTTTCCATTTTTGATATATTGATCATTAATTACATCTAATGTATTTTGATGAAACTTGTAACAAAATGTACATTGATAATCACCCCACTCTAGAATTGTAATTTGTGCATTAGATTCTCCCATAATTGGAGAACCTCCTTGAATTAATGATGATGATGTAAATTGTTGATTATTTTCTGTTTGTGGAGAAAATACTAAGAATACCCCTGCTGAAATCCCTATGATTAATGGAATCAATAAAAATTGTTTTCTTAACATAATAACATATCCAAAATTTTCAAGTAAATAGATTTCTCAATTTTTTAGATAAGATTATCAAAAACTAATTTGTTTCATAACTTTTAGATACAAAAGAACCAAACTATTTTTTATTTTTATTGCCCTTGATCGAATGGGTTCATATTCTGCAGAATTTTTATATTATTGGGTAAAATATGACATGAAGACAATTTTATTTTTGGCTATTGTTTTGTTTTCAGGGGCTTTATCTGGAACAATTCATGGTGTTGCAAATTTGGTATTAGTTGAACCATACTTGGATAAAGCAATTGGAATTGAGAATCAAAATCTTTTCGCATCTGGAGATGAAGATGACACTCTTGCATTTTGGGTGGAGTATGATGCATATCGCGATTGGCAAAAAAGTGGTCAAATTCTAGCTGGTACTATTTTGGGAATGTCAATGAGTGCATTATTTGGAATTGTCTATGTATTTTCTAAGAAATCACTTCCAGGAGGAAGTGATATTAAAAAATCACTTATTCTTGCAGGAATAATGTGGCTCACAATCTACATAATTCCATTTTTGAAATACCCTGCAAACCCTCCAACTGTGGGTGATGCTGAAACTGTAGTATTACGCTCAATTTTGTATCTATCATTTATTGCAATATCGGGGATTAGTGCAGTAGTATTTTATCAAGTATACAAGAGAATGCAATCAAAAAAGTTAGTGGCAATCGCAGGGTATGGTATTTTTATTTCAATTATCTTTGTGTTAATGCCTCCAAACCCTGATGAAATAACTGCCCCTATGGATTTAGTAAATGGGTTTAGAGCAATGTCTATAATTGCTGTAAGTGTATTTTGGATTTCTCTTGGTGTAATTTTTGGCGGGTTATGGAATAAATTTAGACCTGATATGAAAAATTCTGATATTTGAGATCAAAATAATTTCTAAACATAATATGCTTCATTTTTGTTTTTTTTGTGATTTTTTTAAAAATATTTTATCATTGAAATGATTTTTTTGAATAAATATTATTCTGATCTTCAAACGAGATCCGATTCCATTATCCAAGTACTTAAATATATTCAGATGTTGCTTTGAATATGTCTCAATCAAGACAAATTAACGTATCAAAAAATGATGTTCCAAAATTAGCAATTATTGCATTAGCAATAGTATTTGCAGTTGGATTGTTTGTTGTAGCATTTGATCAGGGCCATATATTCAGTGTTGTACTAGGTGAATCAGCATATGAAAACATGTACTTACATGAGTTAACTCATGACATGCGTCATGCAGCAGGATTTCCTTGTCATTAATTATTTAATTACTGAAGAAAATTTTTAATTATATTATTTGATTTTGTTTTGATTCTGGATTATCGATATTTGGAAATAAATTCAAAATAGGCTCTAGATTATCTAAAACAATCTCAACTTTACTAATTCTACTTCTATATTGTTTAATTTTCTTCCCTTCAGAAGAAATAATATATTGATTAACTTCTATCAATGCAAGTTCTTCCAAAGTAGATAGTATTTTGTATGTGGAAGAAATAGAAATTTTAATTTCATCTGAAATTTGGGCTGCATCTTTTGATTCATTTTTTATAGAAAATAAGACCGCCCTATTACAAACATTACTTAGAGAATCTATGATTTTTTGAGTAATGTCAAATTCAGATAGTTGAATAATCTCAGGTTTGGCCATTCAAATCATTTCAAGGGCAATAATATCAATGTAGGCTCTGGCTTTTTGATAGAAATCTCAGCTTTACTGATTCTGCTACGATATACTTTGTATTTTCTTCCTTTATCAGACAGCAGCCATTGCTCAACTTCAATTAGAGTAAGTTCTTCTAAATCTGCTAATTTTTTGTAAACAGAGCTTAAGGGGATTTTGAGTTTATTAGAAAGGTCTGCTGCTGTACCACCTTTTTTAATCATAGAAAATAAGATTGTTCGGGATTCTGAATCAGCTAATGCCTCTATAACTTTTTGAGTAACATCGTATTTTTTTAGTTGGGGTAACATTAATTTTTTAACCATATAATTAATTTGATTAATTTTTAGTTATTTAAACAAAATGTTTTTGTTCTCATTCTATGTTATTAGAACAAGAATCTGAAATAATTCTTTAGATAATTAAAATAATTAATAATCATGAATTTGCTGAAAATAATTTAATAAGAATTATCATGACTCCCATTAAACATTTAATAAAATTTTGACTTGGCTTGCTTGTATAATTCAGATCTTTTTCATTCTAAGACTATAGAACAAGAACCTGCTTTAAATATTGACAGAAAAGAATTTTGAATGAAGTGTCTTCAATAAAATCAAACACGATTAGAGTATTTTTTGTATGTCTGATTGTTTTAATGTTAATGCCTAAAATTGACATTAATGCTGAACTTGACACTTTTTCTGAGTCTGATACCTCAGTATTATTTGTCACAGAATTATTGACCACATCACTTTCATTAATCAAACAAAATCTTAATGAAAATAATATAGAGCATGCAAAAAACCTGTCTTTAATTAATACTGAAATATTTCCTCTACATCTTCAAAACTTACGAGAATCAAACCCAATTATTTCTGATGAAATTCATATCATGCTATTAGATATTCATAATGGAATTGGAGTTATAGATAGTTCACAATTAATTGCTGATATTAACAAAGTGGAAAGCATTCTAAATCAGTATACCATTACTAATCCTGATTATGGCAAGACAATTGCATTATTACTAATAATTGTAGATGAACAATATCAAATATCCATAACTAATGAAAATGAAACTTTGTATGAGTTTTCATTATTACTAGTTAATCGTTCCCATGAATTATTTTCCAATACAAATTATAATGAACGCTTAACCTTGGAACTTAATTCTTTTCTAGTTGAATTAAATGATAAAGTTGCAAACAAGAGTGACTTTCTATCTGTCGGTACTTTGATCACTGCTATAAGTCGTGATTTTGTTGGACATGAATCAGTTGTTTATGATAAACAAAAGTTCTACGAAACAATACGCGACTTGTATTCAGATATGCTTGTATCTTTAGATGCTGGTGATTATGAGAAAGCTGAAGAATTAGCAATTGAGGCATATCTTGAGAATTTTGAATATTTGGAACCTGATATTGAAAAAGTTGATCCTGAATTACTTTATGCCCTTGAATTAGATATGAGAGAAGAATTACGAGATATGATTAAAAATAATCAAGATGCACAACGCATAAGAATTTTTGTAGAAGAATCAATATTGCCTGATCTTAGTTTAGCTGAATCAAAAGTCCAGGTATTGGGGACTGAAGGATTGGCAAATACTGTTTTGGATAAAGAACTTAAAGAAATGGGTGATGCTACAGATGTTCAAAAATCAGGTGTCCGGGGAGAAATTGACTTTATTCGTGATACTCTTCAAGAAATGCTAATTCAATATCAGAGTGGGGATTATCAATCAGCTTATACTTCTGCACGAACAGCATATCTAGATAGTTATGAGTTTGTAGAAATTCCATTACGTGCAATTGATCCTGACTTTACATTAGAAGTTGAATATCAATTTGCAGAATTAAGAAATCTAATTAAACAGCAAGCAGATTTTGAAGAAATTCAAGAAGTTGCAATTTCTATTAAACGAAGTTTAGATGAATCTGAACGTTTAGTTAGTGGTACTGGTACTTTAGCACCTTCCATTGCATTTACTTCATCATTTGCTATAATTTTTCGTGAGGGGTTAGAATCTGTTTTAATTCTTGGGGCTATTTTGACATATTTAGAGGCATCTCGAAATAATCGTTTCAAAAAACATGTCTACTATGGTGTTATTGGTGCACTTGGAGCAACAGGTCTTACTTGGATTATTGCATCGTATGTAATTGAATTATCTGGAGCAAATAGGGAACTCATTGAAGCAATTGCAGCACTATCTGCAACTGCGATGCTGTTTTATGTTAGTTTCTGGGTATTAAATAAAATCGAACATAAGAAATGGATGGAGTTTGTCAAGGCCAAAATTTGGCAGGCGACAACTACTGGAAGTGTCATGGTGTTTGTCATGTTGGCATTTTTCACTGTGTACAGGGAAGGATTTGAAACAGTATTGTTCTATCAGGCCATGTCTGGATTTGCAAAATACATGGAGGTATACGTTGGTCTTGGCTTTATTGCAGGGCTGGGTGTATTATTTTTGATATATTATCTAATGAGAAAGCTTGGAAGAAAATTACCATTACGAGCATTGTTTGGATTAACTATGGGAGTAGGTGCTTACATGTC
Organism: Nitrososphaerota archaeon; assembly: GCA_002730325.1. GTDB lineage: Archaea > Thermoproteota > Nitrososphaeria > Nitrososphaerales > Nitrosopumilaceae > Nitrosopumilus. Next base: position 4,302 of record PBZV01000023.1, on the reverse strand, counting down.
CATTACATTTTTGGGTAATGCAGTTAGAGAACTCCAGATATTGGAAATAGTACCATATACAGGCATGATTGGAATTATTCCTAGATTGGATATTAATTTGGCAACTATGACTGGAATCTATCCTACATTGGAAACTGTAGTGGCACAAATAATCTTACTTGGAATTTATTTAGTGGCATCAACGTATGTGTTAGTAATGAGACCAAGAAAAGAACGACATTTAGCTTCAATGAGAAAGTCTCATGGAGCAAATACAGATGTCTGATAAACAAAGAATTCGTGTAGGAATTGATGTGGGTGGTACCTTTACTAAAGCAGTAGCAATTAATGCTAAAACTGGTTCCATTTTATCAAAATCAACTGTTCCAACTACTCATAAAGCTGAGAGAGGAGTTTCTGAAGGAATTGTATCTGCATTATCAAACATATTAGAAGAATCAAAAATTGATATCAATGACATTGAATTAATTTCTCATAGCACTACTCAGGCAATTAATGCACTCTTGGAATCTGATACTTCAAAAGTTGGTATTATTGCAATGGGTGTTGGCCCTTCAAAAAAAGATGTGGTTAAACGTACAAACCTTCAAGAAATGTCTGGAAACAATGATCAAAATATTACCACATTCCATGAATTTTTAGATACATCTCATTTAATCACTGAAAACGAAGTTAAGGAAATTATTGATAAACTAAAATCTAAAGGTGCACAAGTTATTGTTGCTACTGAAGCATTTGGCGTTGATGATCCTTCTAATGAATTATTTGTAATGAACACTTCTGCTAAATGTAATATTCCATCTACTGCATCACATGAAATTTCAGGAGTTTATGGTTTAGAAATCAGAACATTAACTGCTGCAGTTAATGCCAGTGTTTTACCTAAAACATTTCAAGTTGCAAACTATGTTGAAGAAGCAATAAGAAAAACTGGAGTAATTGCACCTTTAATGATAATGAAAGGTGATGGTGGTGTTTCAAGTATGGACACTTTTAGAACAAAACCAATCTTGACTGTTTTATCTGGACCTGCTGCAAGTGTTGCAGGTGCATTACTTTATCTCAAAGTAACTAATGGGATATTTGTTGAAGTTGGAGGCACTAGTACAAATATTTGTATAATAAAAAATGGGAAACCTGAGATTAGATATGTCACAGTTAATCAACACCCTACATGTATTCGTTCAATGGATGTTAGAATTTTAGGCGTTGCTGGTGGTAGTATGGTTTCTTTGAGCCAAAATAGAGTTTCTAAGGTTGGACCAAGAAGTGCACATATTGCAGGTTTGAAATATTCATGTTTTGCAGATCCAGATGATCTTAAAACTGGTAAAATAATTCAGATAAAACCTAAAGAAAATGATATTGATGAATATGTTGCAATAAAGTGTGAAAATGGAACATATGCCATTACAAACACATGTGCTGCAAATGCTCTGGAGATGATTGAGAAAGGAGATTACTCGTTTGCCAATCAAGAATCTGCAAAAATTGCTCTAAAAATATTAGCAGAACATATTGGAGTTCATTATCACGAAGTTGCTCAATCAATAATTAATACTGCATCCTTTGAAATAAACAAAACAATAGTTAACATCATGAAAGAATTCAAGCTAAATTCTTCTGTAAAATTAATTGGAGGCGGAGGAGGTGCATCTGTACTTGTACCTTTTGTTGCAAAACAATTAGGATTTTCTTATGAAAAAGCAGAACATGCTGATGTTATTTCTTCTATAGGTGTTGCATCTTCTATGCTTCAAGAAGAAATTGAACAAACAATGGATGATGCTACTCCTGAAAAAATTGCAAAAGTTCAAAAAAAAATCCATACCTTGTTAGTAGATAAAGGTGCAATTCCAGAATCAATAATTATTGATAGTGAATATATTTCAGAAAAAGCATTGTTACGTGTCACTGCAATAGGGAATATTGAACTGGATAGTGTTGAGACATCAAAAAATATTTTCACTTTAGGTGATGCAAAAACAAGAGCAAGTGAAATTATTGATATCCCTGAAGACTTGATAGATTTGGGTTTTGAAACTGACCATTATTTTGTTTTTATTGGTCATGTAGAAGTTAAAAAATTGTTTAACAAAAAGAATCAACACCATATTTTGATTTTAGATAGATATGGTAAGATGAAGTTATCTTTAAAAAATGGGCAAGTTTTCCAAGGTGGGAAAATCTCTATGATTGAAGAGTTGGATGACTTTTTAGAATCAAGACATTCAGATATTGCACCAAAGGTGTTCTTACTAAATGATCTTAAATTGGTAGATTATTCTAGTTTAACGTCATCTTCAAAAATATTAGATGGGATTAGAGATGAATCTAAAAAATCTGAAAAGACTGCAATTATTGTAGAATTATAATTTAATTCAAATAAGATTCTCCATGATACATGTAGTCTAATTTTTATTGAGAAAAATTACAAACTTCTTTAAAAAAACATGTGGCATTGTCTATTTTTTGAACTTGCAGTTAGAACAAATAGGTTTTTTGATATTCTTTACAAAAACAGTCTCACACTTTTCACATTTATGTAGAGAAGAATGTAAAATCATAATTAGTTATCGTCGATAAATTCCATGAGATATTAAATTTTTCAATATTACAAATCATACCTAAGATTGATTAATGAAACTAGTTCCTTGCATCTATTTCGTATTGTAACCTCTGAAATATGAGCGATTTGTGCTAATTCTCGTTGTGAAATTTTTGTATTCATATCAAATGATGCAAGATATAGTGATGCAGCAGCTACTCCCATTGGGGCTTTTCCTGCAACATGATTTCTTTTTTTGGCAAAATTCACAAGTTCAAGAGCAATTTCCTTTACATCATCTGATATTTTCATATTTGTTGTAATTCGATTTACACCTGATTCTATTTCAAATATTGGCATTTTCTGGTTTAGATTATTAATTATGATGCGATAATATTTTGCAATGGAGTTTTTTTTCAATCCTGTGATTTTTACAATGTCATTTAGTGTATGGTTTACACCTGATTCTCTACATATTGCATAAATTATTGCAGCTGCCATGGTATCTGTAGATCTACATCTTGGGATATTTTTTTCAACGATTTTTTTGCACAATTCAACTGCTTTTTCCCTTAATTCATTAGATAACTCAAGTTTGTTTTTTAAAAATTCTATTCTTTCAGTTATTAGTTTTAAACTTGAATACGTTCCAGTCATTTCAATAAATTAAAAAAAGAGTCATTGGAAGTGACTGGTAGACAAGTTATACCAATAACAATACATCCATAGTCGGTTAGGATGATTGATTCTCGCAGATTCCAATTGTTCCAATGACTCTCAGTATGTGCAGACGTGTAAAGGGATGTCAGCTCAGCACGTAGCACATTAATCTTATTTTTTAAAATTTATTATACCTGTCTGAAGTTCTACTGATTTATTTTATGATATTGAAATTATTTTTTGTAATCATATTTTGTTTCATAAATTAAAAATATAATTATAAAATCATCCTAATTTTTAATTACAAAAATAATTATCATAATACCATGAGTCAAGAAGAAACTAATCCTTGGGTAATCATAACAGTGTTCAAGGAAAATGTAAATCCAAACGACCTTCAAAATATTGCACCACAAATTCAATCACTTGTAGATGAATGGCAATCACATGGTAAACTAATGTGGTCAGGTGCATTCAGTGATAACTTAACTGGTATGGCAGTTTTTGAAGCAACAAAACAAGAAGCAGATGAATTCTTCAAAAAATATGATTCCATTTGTTCTGGATCATTAGAATATTCCATGTATTCGTGGGATGCAATGCCTCTACTTTCAGTGTTATCCCACTGAATATTTTTTTCATTTTTCGTATTATGATGAAAAAAAATTCTGATTAATATATTAAAAATTAATTGTATAGTTATTGGAATTTTTATCTAATTCTAAATCTTAAAATCTATTTTCATAATCTGTATTTATTTTATGAATATGAAATATAAATATGAAATATAAATATGAAATATAAATATACAATCATCCTAATTTTTAATTACAAAAACAAGTATGCTATTTTTTATGAGTAAAACACTCTCTCTTAATGCAAAGAGCAGCTTAATGCTATTTTTACTTGTAATTGGCATTGGACTTGGTGGCCAATTACCAGTTGAAGAAGCAAGAGCTGAAATAAGTAATTCTGGAAGTATACTTTCAGTTGAAGAAAAACTAGAATTCGGTGCAGGTCTTGAGGAAACTCTAGGTCACTTTTGGGCTTTAGAGCAAAACCTTGATGATAATAATGCCGAACTAGCATTGATT
>PBZV01000022.1 GCA_002730325.1 Nitrososphaerota archaeon | reverse complement strand
TTTTTTAAAATAATAAAAGAGAAAAAAGTGTGCGTTTGCACATTTTCTATGGAATTGATCTACTGTACAATTTGCCTTCTAAAGCCATCTTGTACATTTCTGCAACATATGGGTTCTCACCAGGAGTTTCTGCACCTAGTTCTACGAGTCGAGCATATACTCTGACTACGTATGCTAATGCACCAATGAAAGCCACAACGACTCCCATGTTAAACATCCAGTGGTTTGGAACCGCAAATATTTCTTCTACAAACCAGAAATGCCACATCTCATTGACTCCAATTGTAAACATAGTTGCTAAATAACCGAGAATGGTCATTTTCAAACCTGTGTTCATTGAATTATTTGGACCTCTGAGAACAGGTATTTTTCTATCATAGATAGCTGCTGCACCCCATCCAAGTGGTAATGTGATGAAGTGGGAGTATAGCCACCAGTGTGCTGGTGTGAATGCACTATCTCTGATAGAAGTCTGGTGTAGAGAACCATCAACGAAGTTATCTACTTCGACTGATGCTGCAGTAGATCCCATAGCGATTATGATGAGCCAGAGTTTCTTTAGTCTCTGAATCTCAACTTCTTTTGGGATTAATGCGGGCATTTGTGCCATAAGTATCATTATACTATCACAGGTTTAAACCAAAATACGTTTTCGAAAAATGCAAATAAGAAAAAATTACAACAACCAATAAAAAAAATCATAAAAAAAGTAGAAAAAATAAAAAATTGTTAAAATTAACATCAAAAAAAATTCATTAAAACCCCGAAAACTCGTTGATTATCATCGTTGTTTATCTAAGATGGATTAAATTAAAACACTGCAGTGCAGTCATGTTGTTTTAATGAAATACAAATTAAATTTTGAATGATTGTTCCAAAAAAAATTACAATCATACGAAGATCATATTCTAAAACTAATCACAGAACAGCACTCAAGGGAAATAATTGGATGTATTCAAGAAAAACCAAAATCAGCAATTCAAATCAGTGAAGAAATAGGCGTGATACTAAGTATGATTTATCGTAGATTACACAAATTTGAAAAGTATGATTTGGTAAAAATAACTTTTCAGATTACAGATGAGGGTAAAAAATCATATTATTATCAAAGTAAAATTGATGAGATTAACGCAAGTTACGATAAAGGAAATTTTCAAATAAATTTAGTTCTCAATCAAATATAATTTTAAAACGAGGATATTGGTAATGGCACAGATTTCCAAAATACCAACATGCCCGCAATAGTATTACGTAAAAAAAATTATTAAGATTATACACGTTTTGCAAAAAACAAAATTGAAGGTATTGCAATGCAAACACACTAGATAAATAATTTAGTAGAAAAAAATTATTCATGTCAATAGAATCTCAATATGACCATTTCATATCAACAATCAATCAATCAATGGCAAATGTTGATCCAGATTTGGTGATAAAAATAATGTATTTGGAAAGAAAACTTCCAGACGTATTACCCAAAGTAGATTTGGATATAGAATATAATCCAGGTGTAGATTTAGAAAGAAAACAGGAAATCATTAGATGGCGATATGGATTCCCAGTTCAACCAACAACGCATGGATTAATTGCAGTAGGAAGAATTAACGTTGAAATGATAGAAGCATTTTCAAAAGATAAAGATGTAAGACATATCACAGGCAAAGCAAATCCATCATCATATTAGATTCGTCACTTCCAAGTAATAATTACGTGTAAAAAATAAGTAAAATTTTTTCACAATATCAAAATATCAGTAATAGAATTTTCTCACTTAGGAATTAGTCAAGTTTAAGGAAATTCATGGAATAGATGATCAATTCATGCATGTAGCTACTGAAAGGGCAATAACACCCTCTCAGTGAGAAACCCCTTTGGAGGATCATATTTTTGAAGGGTATTATTAATTACAATTTTAGTATAAAAGCGGAAGATTTTGAATAATTNTTATTTTCATTCAATTCTAATCAATGTGAGNGTANAATAGATTTTTAGAATTTTTCAACTCAGGCATAAGCATTTTTCATNATTTTTTCAAGTTCTTCNATATTTTTTGAAAATGTAATTTCAGAACGTAATTTGGAACCACCNTTCATTCCTTTAGTAAATCTCATGGCTTGGCTTTTGATATTAGCAAATTTAATTTTGTAATTATTTGTAAGNTGCAGATAATNAAAAAAAGAATCNAGTCTATCCTTAAAAGAATATTCATGATAAGAATTTGTTNTTAGATAATCATTAATTTGCTCAAATAAGAAAGGATTNCCCATGGCACCTCGACCAATCATCACATAATCACAATTAGTTTCATCAAGCATTTCTTTTGCNTCTTCAGGAGTCATNATATCACCATTTCCAACTATCGGNATATTAGAAATTTCTTTCAATTCCTTAATCATTGACCAATCAGCATTTCCTGAATATCCTTGACTNACAGTCCTAGGATGAAATGTTATCATTTGAATTCCTTCGTCTTCTGCAATTTCTGCAATNTCTCTAAATAGGAATTTACTTTCATCAGTAACTCCAGAACGAATTTTTAGAGTTACAGGTTTCTTTACAGCNTTAACAAGTGTNTTGAAAATTTGTTGAGTTAGACTGACTTCTTGTAATANAGCACCTCCNGCCATTTGTCTAGTTACATGTGGNGCAGGGCAACCCATGTTATAATCAATNATNTCAAAATAAGGTTCAACAATTTTTGCTGCNTTTTCCAATACAAAAAGATCAGAACCAAATAATTGTACAGAAAGTGGACGCTCTTCCTCTGAAAATTCAATAAATTCTTGAATTGTTTTCATATTTTCTTTGAATTGTTTTTCTTTTGCAATTATACTATGAATATTTGTAAANTCNGTGACAACAAGNCCTGCACCCATTTGTTTACATTGTAATCTAAGTGCAGGATCACTTACTCCNGCCATTGGAGCTAAAAATGCCNTACTAGAGAATTTTGGAAGCACAAAAAGATTTTAACATTTGTAGATATTAATCATTTTACATCTANACAGTACAAAAAAAGTTATTGTACGTAAAATTGAAAACATTACATTTNAGGTAAAGAGAAATGNAATCTTAGAAATTTAGTAAAATCAGTTACAATCAAGTAGATAATCTCAAATATTCCTTTTCAACCAANTCTAAAAATTTCTTAGAATTATTCCCGGTTTTCANCATAGATGAAATAATGCTACCACCAGCACCTACACCTTCTTTTGCAAATCCTTCTGAAAATGCTTTTAATCCAGAATNTTGCGAATTTTTTAAACCTGGATCTACGGAAATGATTGGAATGTTTGTTATTTTTTGTACAAGTTCTGTGAAATTTGCACTTTGATCATTTGTAACATANGAGGTTGTTCCAATGACAGTATTTTTTTCATTAAATCCAATTTTTGATGCAAATGCCAAAACAGCAGCCATTTGAGTTCCACCTGCCAACATTACATTAGAAACATCAGAAGCAGAACTAAGCATTCCAGCAACAAAAGGAATCATAGGATCACCAACTTTTGCAACAATGTTGTAAGGATGATCAGAATTNANTCGTTTGAGAGCAGATTCAACAATTTGATTTTTCAATTCTACAGGATTTTNAGGAATACTAGAACTAACTTTTGCATCAAAACCGAATGCTTTCAACACAGCTAATGCAGTTGTTGTTCCTCCAGGAATNCTNTCACCAATTATCAAACAATCAGTTAAAGATGCCAAACTCCGTCCAACAATTCTACCAAAATCAACTGCATGNGATACTTGNGAATCAGTCATTGCATCTTGAACAGATATNTTTTTTCCAAAAGACAANCCTGTTTCAATGAAAGGTAATTGAGGAGAAATTTTACTTCCAGCATTAATTGTCAAATGAGGTATACTTGATGATTCCAAAGCGGTTTTAGTCAATAATCCAGGAGTAGGTTTACCATCNGGAGTCATAGGAATTTGGTCAATGGTTTTACAATATCCATAATGAAGATATTCAGCATCAGCTGGAGGNGTAAACTGAATGGAATCCTTATCTGCACCTGCAAATGTAATTCCAGGNATTTCACAAGTTTCAGTNTAAGAAATTACAAATGCAAAGAGNGATTTACCAGATTTTATAGATTCGAGGAAATTTTCAGNAGGTTCAATATTTCCNAATAATTCAAAATTTTCCAAAATATCACTAANCCATCATTTCTATAAATTGTTGTTCAGTTCTTTTTTGCATAATCATATTAGTAATTTTTTCTTCNCCTATGGTAGACATATTAGAATNNCCATAATTATGNCCAGGATACATTATCAAATNATCATNTAAAGAATAAAGTACATCAAAAAGACTNTGATACAGTTCTTTNGCACTGCCACCAGGTAAATCAATACGNCCACAATTTCCAACAAACANNGTGTCACCTGAAAAAAGTTTTCCATCNCCCATCAAACATATGCTATCTTTAGAATGACCAGGAGTATGAAGTACTTTTAATTTTGAATTTCCAAAATCTATTGAATCGCCATCTTTAACTGAAATATCATGTTTTAATTCGGAATATTCATGCTGAATAATTGGGGATTTTGTAGATTCAACCATTGCTTCATTTCCTAGTGTGTGATCAAAATGGTGATGTGTGTTTACAATATATTTTATTTTTAAATTATTTTTTTGAATAATTAATTCTAATTCAACAAGATCCCAAGAAGGATCTATAACTATTGCTTCATTTGTGTCATCATCTTCTACAACATAGGAAAAATTTTGCATATTTCCAACTTGAATTTGATATACTTTCAAAGAATACCCTCTTCAGCTTCAGGAGGAATTCCAATTTTTTCTGCATGTAATTCTCCAGTCAAATCTTTTCTTTTAGGAATTCCTTGTTTCATTTTATGAAATGTGACTGTCATATCACATTTTGTACAAATATTTGCAGTTTCACCAGTTTGAGGATCTAAACCAGAGGGAACATCCACTCCAAATTTGAAACAGTTTGTTTTATTGATAAAATGAATTGCTGATGCATATGGTTCTCTAATATCACCAATAATTCCTGTACCCAAAATTCCATCAATTATTACATCAGGGTTGAAATCAAAATCAAAAGATTCTCCAGATAATAATTTTACAGATGGCATTTTCTGTAAGATAGACCAATTCCAATTACTTTCATCGGTTTTAATTTTATCAGCAGCACCCAAAAGTACCACTGTAACTTTTGCATTATAACCAGTAAGATGTCTAGCCATTACCAAACCATCACCACCATTATTTCCCAATCCTACAAAAACCAAAATATTTTTTGATTCAACATTTCCAAATTTTTCAATTAATCGTCGTGTTGCTGCTGCACCTGCATTTTCCATCATGAATTTTTTTAAAAATCCCATATCGTGGCCTTTATTTTCAATTTTGTACATTTGATCAACTGTTATTTCCATATTCTACTTGAAAATCATATCCAAAATAAGAGTTTAGCAAACGACTTTATCCTAGTTTTTAACAATTACCAAGCATGACATTAAAAAATGCAAAATTATCATTAAACAAAATCACAAAATCTTTAGGAGAAGTTCAAGATTCCAGAGAATTTTTATTAAAAAATACTAGGGAAATAATTATTCTTTGTAGTAGATCAATCATTGCAGTTCACAAAGGAGATTTGAAAGAAGGAAAAAAGAATTTGAAACAGGCAGAAAAATTATTAAAAAAATACAGAAAAAAAGCTACAGGACAACTTAGGAGATATTTAATTACACCAGAACAAGAATTTGTAGAGGCTGCATGTTTAATTGCAATTATTGGGAAAAAAGAAATCCCATCTGATAAAAAATTAGCAGTAATGCCTGAATCATATGTATTGGGATTGTTAGATTGTATTGGAGAATTAAAAAGAAATGTTTTTGATAAAATTAGAATTGGTCAAATTGATGATGCTACTAGAGTTTTTGAAATAATGGAAGATCTATATCTTCAACTATACACTTTTTCAATGTATGATAAAGTAGTAAAAGAAGCTAGAAGAAAAATTGATGTAAATAGAATTCTAGTAGATGATGTTAGATCGGTAATTACTGAAGAAAAAAGAAGGATGGAATTAATCAAAATTCTAAAAAAGATTGAGAAATAATCTAATAATTTTAAGTGCGGACGATGGGATTTGAACCCACGAACTCCTGAGAGACTAGCCCCTCAAGCTAGCGCCTTTGGCCAGGCTGGGCGACGTCCGCAATAAAATTTCCATGTATGGTTTTTATAATCCTTGATTACCTTTTCGTTCGTATGTTAATTCCAGTAAGATGTTTTACATGTGGAAATTTGATTGCCGATATATTTGAGGAATATCAAAATAAAACTAATGCAGGAGAAGATCCAGCAAAAGTTCTCGATTCATTGGGAATTGAGAGATATTGTTGCAGAAGAATGCTATTAACAGCTGTAGAGACAATTCAACAAGTAATTCCATTCTATGAAGCAATTCAGAGAAGAAAGCAAGAAGTTCAATCTGAGTTAGAATAACTTGTCAAAAATCACCTCAATTGAAGGACGTATTTTATTCAATAGTAGAGGTAGTAAAACAATTGAAGTTGACATTAAATCAGATGGACAATTCCTAGGAAGAGTTTGTGCACCATCAGGGGCAAGTGTAGGAAAATATGAAGCAGTAAGTTTTCCTAATGAAAAACCAGAAGAAAGTTTAAGAATTTTAAAAGAAAATTCCAAAAAATTTGTAGGATTAGAATCATCAGATCTCAAAGCAATTCATGACACACTAAAAAGTTTAGATGATTCTTCAAATTATTCAAAAATTGGAGGGTCATTGGCATTTGCTGTAACAATTGCATCCATGGAATCAGCATCTAAAGCATTAGGACAACCATTATTTCAAACACTATCATCAGAATCATCATTCAAATGCCCATTTCCATTAGGAAATATTTTAGGCGGAGGAGCACATGCAGGACCTGGTACTCCAGATATTCAAGAGATTTTAATTTGTGCAACAGGTTCAAAGACAATAGAAGAAGCCATTGAAACTAATTTAGNTGTACATAAAGAATTACGCCGTGTTTTAGAAAAAGAAGATCCTAACTTCACNAATGGTAGAGGAGATGAAGGAGGATGGGCACCAAAATTAGAAAATCAAAAAGCATTAGANGTTTCTGTAAAAGCTTGTGAGAATTTAGGATTTACTTTAGGAAAAGAAGTTTCATTAGGAGTTGATTTTGCATCNTCCACACAATGGAATGAAGAAAAACAAAAGTATCTTTATGANAGAGCAGGNTTTGAAAATTCTACTGGAGAACAAATTGATTTTGCAGCAGACATTATTGAGAAATTCAAATTGATTTATGCTGAAGATGCAGTTCATGAAGAAGCATTTGAAGANATGTCAGAGTTGACTGCNAAATTTCCAAATGTATTGATCACAGGNGACGATTTGACAGTAACAAACAAAGATATTCTAACTAAAGCNATTGATTCAAAATCATGTAATGCTGCAATTCTAAAAGTCAATCAAGCAGGAAGTCTTNANGATGCTTTNGAATTTGCAAATGAGGCAAATCAAAACAACATTAGATTAATCACATCACATAGATCAGGCGAATCAATAGATTCACAAATATCCCACATAGGNCTTGCTACAAAGTCAAAAATGCTCAAAGTNGGGGTTGTNGGTGGAGAAAGAGTAGCAAAACTAAATGAATTATTACGCCTATCAGGGCATGATTTAATACGCGGTATGGCAGAGATTTAAAATCGTCATGAGTGAACAAACAGAANCAATAGACATCANAAAGATGGTTCTATCTACAGGGATCAGAGTAGGAACTCAAGTTAAGACAAAATTCATGATCCCATTCATCACCAAAGCCAGTCCAGAGGGANTNTACATGTTAGATTTAGACATTACATTAGAAAAAATTCAAACTGCAGCCAAATTNATCAATAGATTGGGAACNGACAACCTTATCGTATGTTCAGGCAGACAATATGCAGAAACACCAATTGAGAAATTTTGTGAGGCATTAGGTNCAAAAAAACTTCTTGGAAGATTCATGCCAGGAACTTTGACAAATCCATCATTACCATATTACATTGAGCCAAAACTAGTATTCATTTCAGACCCTCAAGTTGATGAGCAAGCAATTATCGAAGCAACTAACGCAGGAATTCCAANCATAGGNATTTCAAATACAGANAATCTTACATCAAATCTAGATGTNNTTATTCCAGCAAACAATAGAGGTAGAAAAGCACTAGCNACGGTTTANTGGTTATTGGTTCGTCAAATTCTCATCGAGAAAGGGGAATTGAAAGAAAATGAGTCAATGAAANATGAAATAGATGATTTTGAAACAAAGATTTCTGAAGAGGAAATCGAATAAGTTAATTAGGATTTTAGTATTCATTTGAAATCAAAAGCATCAGCACCAGGAAAAGTAATTCTTTTTGGAGAACATTTTGTAGTATATGGTGTAAAAGCAATTCTTTGTGCAATNGATAAAAGAATTACAGTTACATCAGAAAAAACTCAAAGTAAAAAAATATCCATTAAATCAAATATTGGNAATTTAGAGTTGGAACCAAACAAACCTCTTTCAGAAATNAATTCTCCACTAAANCCATTTTATTTTTTAGCAGATAAAATATTACAAAATCAAAATGTAGGAATNGAGATTANTGTAGAATCAGATATTCCATTAGGAGTAGGTTTAGGTTCATCATCAGCATGTTGTGTTGCAGGAGCAGCATCAATTACAAGNCTATTTGAAGATGTTACCAAAGAAAANATTTTAGAACTCGCAATTGATGCAGANAAAACAATTTTTCAAAATACTTCAGGNGCAGATTGTACTGTTTGTACATATGGNGGAATAATGGAATATGACAAAGAAAATGGTTTTTCTAAAATTGAATCAGAATCTAATTTCCATTTAATTATTGCAAATTCTAACATTGAACATTCTACNGATACAGTNGTNAAAAAAGTAAAANANTTCAGGAATGAAAATGAAGANNNATTTTCTGAGTTATGTAGNAATGAAACAAAATTAGTTGAAGAAGTTTTGGAATTATTAAAAGAAAATAATATCACAGAGTTGGGTCAAAAAATNAATCTAAATCAAGAATTTCTTGAGGNAATAGGAGTATCTAATGAAAAACTAAGAGATATGATACAAGTAGGACAAAAATCATCTTTAGGTGCAAAGATTACAGGNGCNGGTGGAGGTGGCTGTATTTTTGCATTAACCGATGAAAAGAATTTGAATAATACAATGAATCAATTCAAAGAAAAGAATTATGAATGCTTTTCAGTAAAAATTGATCTTAGAGGACTGNATACTTTTTAATTGACTANATATTTTGNAACAACATGATTCTGATTAAGTTAGGCGGNTCAATNATCACAAATAANGAAAAACCATTATCAGNTAGAAGAAAAACAATNGANANACTTGCAAAAAGTTTGAAAAAAATAGATGANCCGATTATTATTGTTCACGGNGGAGGTTCTTACGGACATTATTGGTCTGTAAAATACGATATGCATACCAAAGAANAAAAATATGATCTTAGAGGAGTTGCAATCGTTAAAAATTCAATGATTGAATTAAACAAGATAATTTTAGATTNATTTTTAAAAAATAAATTATCACCATATTGTCTTCCNCCAACAGATTTTATGANGGGAAANAAACCAATTCAAAAAAAAATTAAAGAGATTACAAAAATTGCAAAGTCAGGTTTNGTTCCTGTAACATACGGAGATGCATTATGGTTTGGNCAGAAAAAAACATACATTTTATCAGGGGATAAAATTATGACTCATCTTGCAAANANTCTAAAACCACGATTNGTNATTTTTGCTTTAAACGAAGATGGATTATATTCTGATCTAANGTCAAAAAAATTAATTTATGAATTAAAAGGNGAACAACCTTCAATTTCTGAAAATAAGATGGATGTNACAGGAGGNATGGCTAGAAAAGTGGAAGAAGCAACAAAAATATCAAAAATGGGAATGAATGTATTTTTTGTAAATGGGAATAAATCTGAAAGAATTGTGAAAGCGGTTAAAAATAGGAAATTTGAAGGAACGTTGTTTAGAGGTAAAAAAAATGTCTGAAGAATTTGTTATTTTGGTAGATAGTGAGGATAATCCAATTGGAACAGAAGAAAAAGTAAAGTGTCATTTGCCTAATGGAAAATTACATAGAGCATTTACAGCTTTATTATTTGATAAAAATGGAAGACTAGTACTAACTAGAAGAGCAAAAGAAAAAATGCTATGGCCAGAAGATTGGGATGGAACATTTGCAAGTCATCCAAGAGAATCTGAAACTTACGTATCATCAGGAGAGCGAAGAATGCCAGAGGAGTTAGGGATTGAAGGGAAATTAGATTATCTTCATAAATTTGAGTATCATGTACCATACAAAAACATAGGTTCTGAAAATGAGATTTGTGGAACCCTGATTGGAATTATTGATGAAGATACAGAACTAAAAGAAATTGAAGGTGAGATAGATGAAATTAAATGGATTTCTGCAAAAGACCTAATGTTAGAAATAAAAACAAATCCTAGAATTTATTGTCCTTGGATGCTAATTGCTTTAGAATTACTAGATAAATCCAATAAATCAATGCTTGAGAAACATGCAAATGTCTTATCTACATGGATGAGCAAAGAAGTTACTGAAAGTCTGTTAGAAGCAATCAAAACGCATCTATCAGAAGAGAAATGGAGATTAGTAAATGAAAAAAACTAAACAAATTGAAAAAAATGCAACGATAGTAAACAAATATCTTAATTCAAAATTAAAAGGAAATCCAAAAAAACTCTATGATGCAGCTGGACATTTGATAATTCATGGCGGTAAAAGATTAAGACCATACATGGTGATTCGAAGTTGTCAAATTGTAGGTGGAAAAAGTTCCAATGCTTTGAGTGCAGCAAGTGCAGTAGAAATGATTCACAATTTTAGTTTAGTTCATGATGATATTATGGATAATGATGAAATGCGTCACGGAGTTCCAACAGTTCATAAAAAATATGGAATGCCACTTGCTATTCTTGCAGGAGATGTATTATTTTCAAAAGCATTTCAAATAATTTCAGATTCAAAATTATCAGCTAGTGCAACTACACAACTTGTATCCAGACTTGCCAAAGCCTGTGTAGATATTTGTGAAGGTCAGTTACTAGATGTTAAAATGGCTGAAGAGCGAAAAATCCCATCACAAGCAGAATACATTACAATGATAGGCAAAAAAACTGCAGCATTATTTGATGTGTCTTGTGCAATGGGTGCAATCTGTGCATCTAATAAAATTAAAGATATTTCAAATCTCTCATCATTTGGAAGAAACTTAGGAATTGCATTTCAAATTACAGATGATTTGATTGGAGTTATGGGAGATCCCAAAGTAACGAAAAAACCAGTTGGAAATGATTTGAGAGAAGGTAAAAAATCATTACCAATCTTAATGGCCATTAAATTAGCAAAAGGAAAAGATAAAAAAATAATTCTAAAAGCATTTGGGAATTCCAAAGTTTCAAAAAAAGATCTCATGAAAGCTGTGGATACGATTAGAGATCTTAGAATTGAAGAAAATGTTAGAAAACAGGCTCTAAAATATGCTGAAAAAGCTGAAAAATCCCTAACAAAATACTCAGGTTCGGCCAAAACAGAGCTAATTACATTGTTAGATTTTGTGGTTAAGAGAAGTGTATAATTTTAGCAGGTAGATCTGTATGGATGATAAATTAAGAGAAGAGATCAGAAAAATTGCCCTTCAAAATGCATTTGAGCATGGAGGGGAAACAAGAGACAAAATAATTTTAGGAAAAATCCTAGGTACAAAACCAGAATTTAGATCTAAAGTAAAAGAAATTTCAATTGATATTTCAGAGATTGTTAACAATGTAAATCAATTATCATCAGATGAACAAAAAAAAGAAATTGAAGAAAAGTTTCCCGAAATTTTAGCACCTAAAGAAAAAATCATAGAAAGAGAAGGGCTTCCAGAATTAAAAGATGCAGAACAAGGAAAAGTAATAACAAGATTTCCTCCAGAACCAAATGGGTATCCACACATTGGTCATGCAAAAGCTGCAATAATTAATTCAGAATATGCAAAAATGTATGGAGGAAAATTCATTCTAAGAATGGATGATACGAATCCAGAAGCAGAAAGAATGGAGTATCATGCAGCTATCAAAGTTGGATTAGAATGGTTAGGAATAAAATTTGACACAGTAAAAAGTACTTCTGACGATATGGAATTATTTTATGAAAAAGGTTTAGAATTAATTAATTCAGATAAAGCTTACATTTGTACTTGCAAAAGGGATGACATTAGTAAAAATAGGAGAGAAAGAAAAGAGTGTAAATGCAGAAAAGGGGATCTCGATAAAAATTATAAAAATTGGGAAAAGATGCAAAACAAATTCAAACCAGGAGATGCAATTGTAAGATTTCGTGGAGATATGAAAGCAGATAATGCAGTGATGAGNGATCCTGTATTGTTTAGAATAATTGAAGGNAAACATTACACATTAGGTGAAAAATATAGAATNTGGCCAAGTTATGATTTTGCAGTTGCAATGGAAGATAGTATTGATGGNGTTACACANGCTTTTCGTTCAAAAGAATTTGAATTAAGAGAGGAACTTATTGATGCAATTTTAGATGCGCTAGGCATGAGAAAACNANATCAAGGNTTTTTCTCCAGATTAGAATTCAAAGGAATGCCAATTTCAAAAAGAATTATCAGACCTTTGATNGAAGANGGAAAAGTTTCATGGTATGANGATCCAAGATTNCCAACGTTGGAGGCNCTAAAAAGAAGAGGAATCAAACCAGAAGCNATTANACAATTTATCATGTCATTAGGATTAACCAANGCAAACACATTAGCACCATTTGATGCACTTGAAGCATTCAATAGAAAATTTGTAGATCCAAATAGTATCAGATTATTTATGGTAAAAAATGCAANAAAACTATCAGTAAAAAATTTACCAAGATCATCAGTTGAAATTCCTAANCATCCAATCAATGACATGGGTAAAAGAAAAATCGAAATTGATGGNAATTTTTACATTTCTGGNGAAGATACANAAGATATCAAAGAAGGAAAACAAATTCGGCTTTTAGGATTAGGAAATATTTCAATCACAAAAGCAGGTACTGAGCTTGAAGGTGAATTTGTNGAGGGAGATCATACAAATATTCCAAAGATTCAATGGGTATCTCAAAAAACAGCTCATCAAATTAAGATGNTGATTCCCAAAATGTTATTCANNGGAGAAGAATTCAATGAAGATAGTTTAGAAGAATTAGACGTTTATACAGAGCCANACTATCTAGAATTAAAAGAAGGAGAAGAAATTCAGTTTGTTAGATTTGGATATTGTAGAAAAGATTCACAGAATCAAGCNATTTTTACACACAAGTGATTAAAAATGAAAATAGTTAGATTNGTACACGGAAATAACGAAACATATGGTTTCGTTAAAGGAACCAAAGTTGCTACAAAAGATGAAATTACATATCTTACTGGANTNCCAATCCCTCAAAATCTAAAAGATTTTCTTTTTGATGGGTGGTATGATGAAATAAAAGANAAGATTAAAGATTTAACATACAATGAAGATATTTCAAAATTTAAATTATTATCACCNATACCAAATCCAAATAAAATAATTTGTTTAGCNTTCAATTATGTTGATCATGCTAAAGAACAAGGGTTACAGGCACCAGATGATCCNGCCTTAGTAATTAAACCTCGAACCACACTTAANAGTACAAATTCAGAAATTGTTTGTCCAGATTTTGTNACTCAATTAGATTANGAAGTAGAATTAGCCATAATTATTGGAAAAAATTGTAANAATATTTCTNTCNATGATGCACCAAATGTTGTCTTNGGATATATGGTATTCAATGATGTATCAGCAAGAGATATTCAATTCAAAGACAAGCAGTTTACAAGAGGTAAGAGTTTTGATTCATTTGCACCATGTGGGCCATGGATAACAACAAAGGATGAAATTCAAGATGTACAAAATTTGAAGATGACAACAAAAATCAATGATGAATTAAGACAAAATTCATCAACGAAAAATATGTTNATTAAAATTCCAGAAATNATTTCAAAAATTTCTAAAGTGATGACTTTGGAAAAAGGGGACATCATATCCACAGGAACNCCAGCAGGAGTTATGTTAAACAAACCAAATGCAGTATTTNTAAAAGATGGNGATAAAGTAGAAATGGAAATTGAAGGTCTCGGAATTTTGAATAACGTCATAAAATTTGTGAANTCAGATTAATCNAAANATTTCTTCATTAAATGAAATGATATTTTATGCTCCAATGAATTTAAAGTAGATAATTTCTCCTTTGATAAAATTTGTATTCGTTCATAATTTTTGTCNATTGCATAATTTTGTAAAAAAGAGATTATTTGTAAAGTAGAANCNTANGAGCCTGAAAATAAAGTNACAATCAAAGTTTTGTCAAAATGTTCAGAATCAGTTAAAATTGCAATAGAAAAANNACCANCAATAGTAGATTTTATGATTTTATTTTCTTGATAAAATGTAGATAATGTGTTAGTATCAAATGGAATCCATCTCCAAGATTTAACAAATTGAGGGAATTTTTGAGAATCTAAAAATTTTTCAAATGTAACATTGTAATTTGAATTTGCATTAGGCANTAATGAATAAAAATTCCAAGTTTGAAAAATTTCATAATCTAGTGATTTTGCCATAAANAGGGATGAGGAATTTTCAATGTCTATTAACATNTAAGAAGATGAANCNTGTTTTTCACGTCCTATAGATTCTGCATGCTTTACCAAAGANGATGCAATTTTTTGTCTGCGAAAAATAGNATCAATTCGAATTCCTTCAATCCAGATTTGGTTCTTTGAAAAAAATACATGACAAATTCCTACAGGATNTTTTTTTGCATATAGNAACAAATTTCCTTCAGATAACCAATAATCCCAAACATCTTGTACATAATCCCCCCAAGAAAAAGTATCTNTACAGAATTTTAAAACAGATGTTTTATCGGANTTAATTGCATCTCGAATCATAATATATGTAAAAATATTAGAAATAATTAGATTATNACTACAATGGNNGAAAATTTCAGNATGTAAAACAATAGATGTTGAACATGGTAAAATGATCAAAGTATCAATTNATNGAANAGATATTNTAATTTCAAACATNGATGGAAATTATTATGCANNAGATGATTCATGTACTCATTCAGGATCCAGTCTTTCTGAAGGAAAATTAAAAGATGGTAAAATAACATGTGGTTGGCATGCAGCAAAATTTGATTGTAAAAATGGGAAATTAGTTAAATTTCCAGCAAAAATTAGTGATTTGACATCATATCAAGTAACAATGGAATCTGACAATATTTTGATAGAGATGTAACTATATACTGCTAATTTTTAAGAGAAGATGTAAAATGGTAGATGACGCACAAAATAAACAATCTATGAAAGAAGCAATAGATACACTAAATCAAATCATTTCTAGTAATTCTACTCCTAAAACAATAAAAAAATCAGTGACAGATTTAATTGTAGATTTGGATAATCAAGAATATTCATTATCAGTTAGAGCTGCCAATACAATTAGTCTTTTAGATGATGTTACACAAGATCCTAACATGCCATCATATGTTAGAACACAGTTGTGGCAAGCAGTTTCAAAATTAGAAAGTATAAGAGAATAAATTCCCTAACTAAAAAACAATAGTATTGAAAATTGAAGAATATTTAGAGACACTTCCAGAAAATGTGCTTAGTGGGGAAGATGTTCAATTATCAGAAAAATCCCTTAGAGAAATTTTCAAATTTGTAGATTTAGATGAAAATGATATTTTTTATCATTTAGGATGCGGTAATGAAAAAGGGATAGAAATTGCAATTAATGAATTTAAAGTGAAAAAAGCAGTAGGAATTGATAATAATTCTAAAAAAATTCAAAATGCAAAAGAAAATCTCAATCAGAAAAAAATCCCAGGAGATCTGATTTGTGAAGATATACAAAAATCAGATTTGTCAGATGCATCAGTTATTTTATTCTGGTTTACAGATGAAAATACTATCAATGAAATGTTAGAAAAATTTGAAAATTTGAAATCAGAAACAAGAATCATTACAATATGGGGGCCATTAGCAGATTATCTTCCAGATAAGGTAAATTTCCCATACATTATCAACAAATTTCCATTCAAAAAAGCTCAAAACATGCAAGAACAATTACTAGCAATTTTTGGTGTGAAATGTATAGATTTTGTTACAGCATGGGAATTTGCAGAAAGATACACAAAAGCTATTGGTGCACCAGAAATAAAAAATGATAGATTTTTGACAATAATTCAAACATTAGTAATTTGGATCAATGCAAAACAATTAGGAGTTGCATGTGGTGAAGAAATTCCAGAATCAATTCAAACATATATCAAAATCATGAAAAATAATTTTGACATAGATTTTGAATATCTTTTAAAGGAATAATTTGTGTAAACCTTTTATTTTGTATAAATAATGATTCAATATGGAAACTAGAATTAACATCAATGTCTCTACAATAGATTATGATAAAACAAGTAAAGTATTAACAAAGCAATTATCTCTTTTAGAAGAAATGGTTCATAGTCAAGAAGATTTTGTTATGACAGATTCAGAATTTGCATTTGGTTGGCATTTTTTTGTTCTAAGTGTGAATAGATCACTTGTTCAAAAATTAATGGATGTAATTGGACCAGATTTTGAGAAATTGAAAGGTAAAGGAATGGAAAAAAAGTTTCTAACATGGTTAACACAAAAAATTGATACAAAATCACCTCGATGTAAATTTGCCATTAAAGAGGAAATGGAATCAAGTAAATTTGGAATTTTCTAAATCTGAAAAAATGTATTCAACATCATACAAATTAATCATATAACATTAAATCTAATTCTTCTAGTCTACTATGTAAATTATTAACTGAACGATACACATCTTTTTCAGTTTTGGCTCCAGTACAAACTAATTTTCCAGATGCAAATAACAAAATTACAGTTTTTGGATCAACCATTCTATGAATAACTCCTGGGAATTGCTCAGGTTCATACATACTTCTAGGTAAAGTTCGTGCTGCCTTTTCTAAGTGGATTTTTCCTCCAAGATTTATAGAAGATACAATATTCTGGATTGTAACAACTGCATCTTTTTTGATTTTAATTTTTTCTTTTCTGAGTTTTTTCACAACTGTCTTTACTGCAGTTCTTGCCATATCTTCTGATTTTGAACCGGTACAGACCATTTTTCCCGTACTAAAAAGTAAAGTTGCAGTTTTAGGAGTCATTATACGAAAAACAGCTCCTGGGAATTGCTCAGGATTATACTCAATATCAGGGATTTTTGCTTGAATATCATTAAGATCTAATTTTTCATCAATTGTTGCAGATGCTACAACATTTACAATTTCAATTATTGGTTTTGTGCTTGGCAATGATAATTGAGGAAAATATACCTCATTTAAATAAATTCAATAAGAATAATCTCTTTGACTGTCAGGCAGAATTACGGTTTTTTTTATAATAAAATATTTTTTGAGGGATTGTAGGCTGAAAACTAAATTGTACGGGCCCTCGAGGGGAATCGAACTCCTGTCCGAGGATCCACAATCCTCTATACTAACCACTGTACTACGAGGGCCACAAAAATAAAAAAAAGCTCATCCTGTAATAATCTTTGATTTTTTATTGAAAATAGGCTGTAGATTTATTATCAACTAGGTAAAATAATAGATATGAGAATATGGTGGATTGCAATGGCCATTACAATTGGTCTTTCATATTACGGTGCAAGTAATTTACTTCCATTCAAGTAGTACCTCAAAGTTAGGTTGAAATGTTATCGATCGCTTTAAATTTGTAGTAACAGAGTATTTTTCGTCATGAGAAAAGGATTCATCTCTAAAAGATTACGTTCTGGAAGAAAAATAGTAGAGGAATCTATAGAAAAAAAAATTGAAATAATGAAAGCTGAAAACTTTGAATGGATAGATGTACAAAATCCAGACAGAAGTGACATTGAAGAATTAGCTAAGAAATATAATTTCAACACACTAAATATCGAAGATTGTATGACAAGATTTGAGCTTCCAAAATTAGATAGTTATGATGATCATTTCTTTGTAATCCTACATTTTCCTCCACTTGCACAAAAAATTGGAATATCAAAGAATAGTCAATTATCAATATTTGTTGGAAAAAATTTCATAGTTACTGTTCACCAAGGAGATCTAAAACCTCTTGTTCAGTTAGTAGATATTTGTAAAACAGATTCAGAACAACAAAGCAAAAATAGATTGTTAGGAAAATCATCTGGACTTTTACTTCACGAAATTATAGATGTTCTAGTAGATGATTTACTACATACATCTAGAAAAATAATTGCAAATTTAGATGAATTAGAAGATAGAGTTTTTGATGAGACAAAACCTGTTGCAAGAAGCATTGCATTACTTAGACGAGAAATTAATAGATTAAGAAGGATAGTTAACCCATTAAAGAAATTCGTAATAGAAATTGCAAAAAATGTAAAAAGATTTTCTGAAAGTAAAGATGAAGAGTTGACATTATACTTTGATGATGTAATTGACCACATAGACAAAGTAATTGAAACATTAGAAGAATCAAGAGAAACAATGGAAATTTACAAAGATACTGATTTTGTTTTAAGCACAGAAAAAACAAACAAGGTGTTAGGATTGTTAACTATCATCTTCACTTTAGCAATTCCATCAACTGTAATTGGGACATTTTACGGGATGAATATTGATTTACCTGGAGGATTAGGAGAAAGTTTAACATTCTTAGGTCCTCATACGATGTTCATTTTTATTATTCTTGCATCATCGGTTCCAGCAATTATGATGTATACATATTTTAGAAAATTGGGTTGGATTAGTAACTAGGGGAAAAGTCAAACTTTTTCATGAATGTTGGTCTCAATTTTAGTGAAAAAGAGTTTAAGAAAATCAGGTAATATAATCAACAGGCCAAAGTCTGGATCAATAATTTCAAAGATAACCTTACCAGTTACAAAATTTTCATAATTTTATGTAAAACGTACGTTCAACGGGATGATAAAATTTGTTAAATATAAGATAATTTTATGATTCGTATGGTTAAAGTAAAAATCAGAACAGGTAGAGGTACAGGTACTATTGAAGTAGATGTAGAAGATCTCAAATTTTCAGGCGAAGAATTTAAGAAAATTCAAGCTGAAAAGAAGAAAGCTGCCGGTAATCGAATGGTTTCTACAGGTAGAGGTACTGGTAGAAGAAAACTTTCAGATACCCCAGAACCAAAAGCTAGACCGGCTGCAAAAAGAACAAAACACGTCAGGTAGAAGTACAAGTTCTAGAAAAGGTAAAAAATAGACTCCTTTTTTTATTATATTTTTTTAATATATCAGATCTTAGTATCAGGATTTTTTTGTTTTAATTTTTCCCAATCTGAAAGGAAGTTATCTAATCCAATTTTTGTTAGTGGGTGATGTAACATCTTCTCTAAGACTGCAGGAGGTAACGTTACAACATCTGCACCAATTTTAGCAGCATCAATTACATGTACAGGGTGACGGATACTTGCAACAAGTATTTCAGTTCCAAAATCATAATTAGAGAAAATTTCTTCAATATCTTTAATCAGCCCCATTCCATCTTGACCAATATCATCTAATCTTCCGATAAAGGGACTAACATATTTTGCACCAGACTTTGCTGCAAGTAAAGCCTGATTAGGTGAAAAAATCAAAGTTACATTAACAGGTATTCCTTCAGATGAAAGTGACTTACATGCTTTGAGACCATCAGGTGTCATAGGAACTTTTACTACAACATTATTTCCATATTCACGAAGACGTCTTCCTTCTTCCATCATTCCAGAATAATCAGTACTAACAACTTCTAGACTCACATCACCTTGAATTATTTTTGTAATTTCTTCCATTGCAGCTTTTGGATTTCCTTCCTCTTTTGACATCAAAGAAGGGTTTGTTGTGATTCCATCTAATAATCCCATATCGTTGAATTTTCGAATGGATTCTAAATTGGCGGTATCAAGAAAAATTTTCATAATTTTTTATTCCTTATTTCTTTGACTTGTTTTACCATATTAAAAGATGTTATTCCATGTTTTTCTAAAAGTAAAGGAACTTCTTTGTCTCTAGCAGATTCTCCAAACATGTCTTGAGCCCCAATTCTCTTAATCGGTACAGGATATGATTCAGAAACAGATTCTGTCACAGCCGAGCCCATTCCACCAAGAATGTTGTGTTCTTCGGTAGTAACAATACATCCAGTCTCACGTGCTGCTTTTTCTAAAAGATCATGGTCGATAGGTTTTATTGAAAACATATCCAATACTCTACAAGAAATTCCCTCTTTTTGTAATAATTCAGCTGCCTCCAAAGCCATCCTTACAGTAATACCACATGAAGCAATAGTACAATCAGAACCATCTCTCAAAGTAATGCCTTTTCCAATTTGAAATTCTTGAGATTCAGAATGAACTAAAGGAGTTTTTGATCTTGCCATTCGCATATAGAATGGGCCATATTCATTTACCATTAAACGAGTTAATTTAGAAACAGCAATTGTATCAGCAGGAATGAAAACTCGAAAGTTAGGAATTACTCGCATGATTGCAATATCTTCAATTTGTTGATGTGAGCCGCCATCAGGCCCAACAGACAACCCACCATGAGATACAACTAATTTTACATTAAGGCCTTTTTTCCCCAAAGGTGAAGGATATGCAATATTATTTCGAATTTGATCAACTGCTCTTCCAGGTAAAAATATAGCATATGTACTTGCAAAAGAAATCTTTCCCGAAACTGCCAATCCAGCAGAAACAGTAACAAGATTTGCTTCTGCAATTCCTACATTGAAAAATCTATTTGGGAATTCTTTTCCAAAACTTGAAGTTTTTAGAGAATCAGTAGTATCAGCTCCCAACACTACAACATTTGGATTGTCTTTTCCAACTTGGATCAAAGTTTTAGTATATTCTGAACGCATATCAGTCATTATTGGGTCATTCAATGTATCCGGCCTCTTTTGCAATTTTTTTAATTTGCTCTCGTTTTTCACCAATCACATGCAAACCAATCCATTTGTTTACTAGATCAGATCCTCCCAATTCATTTGATTTTTCAAGTAAGATGCTGCGTCTAGATTTTAAAACTTCATCTCTAAATTCTCTAATGGCTATTCGAACATCTTGTTGACCAATAATTGCACCGCCACCTACAAATGCTCTAGCACCATCGGCAAATACGGAGCCAATATTTTCAAGATTAACCCCACCATCAGCCTCAATATAACCTGAAAAATTATGTTGTTTCAAAATAGAGTTTAATCTAGACATTTTTGAATGTGTTTCCTCAATGTATTTTTGACCAGATTTTCCAGGAACTACAGACATTACAATCAATTGATCAAGTGAAGATAAGAATTTGTAAGACCATTCAGGTAATTCAGTTTCAGGATTAATTGCAAACCCTACACCTATTTGATTTTGTTTTAATACATCATGAATTTCTCCAAAACTAGATTCATCAGTAACTTCAGCATGAACAGTTACAATATCACTTCCTGCATCGATATAATTTTGAATGTGTTTTTCAGGATTATTTATCATAAGATGGGTATCAAATGGAATAACAGTTAGGGGTCTTAATTCTTTAATTTTCAAATGATCAAAAGTTTTAGTGGGAACAAATTGTCCATCCATTACATCTAGATGAATATAATCAGATCTACCAGAAACACATCTTTTAATTTCATTTTCCAGATTTGTCATATCACCTGCAATAATTGAAGGTGCTATCATGAATTGTGATTCAAGTTCAAGATTAATTATTGGAACCACATCAGAGTCAGGGGCCTTGCCATGCCATTGAGGATTATCTTCCATATGTTCTAAAGATTTTCCTTTTATAGTTCTTGAAATTATCATGGTGGGTACTCCTTTAGTTCTATTTGCTTTTTTAATTGCAGCATCAATTTGTTCAACTCGATGTCCATCAATTTCAATAACATTCCAACCAAAAGATCTCCATTTATCACCAGTTTTCCAACGTGATGCATCTTTCCACATTTCAGAAAGATCATCACCTTCTAGTCTTTCATCAAGAGGCATTATCCGTTCAGTGTAAGAGTCTTGTTGAATGAAGTTTCGGTCAAGAAAGACAGTTAGGTTATCTACTTTGTATTTTGAAGCAGTCATTGCAGCTTCCCAAATTTGACCTTCGTCAGATTCACCATCCCCAATAATTGTATAAACATGATAATCTTTAGAATCAATTTTTCCTGCCAAAGCAATTCCTACAGAATATGACAATCCAGTTCCCAAAGAACCTCCACAAAATTCAACTCCAGGGCATTTCAAGTCTGGATGCCCTTGTAATTTACTACCAAATTTTCGCAGAGTCTCAAGTTCAGATTCTGGAAAATATCCCGCAACTGCCATGTTTGAGAATAAACCAGGGGCAGCGTGACCTTTTGATAAAACTAGGCGATCTCGATTTTCCCATTGTGGGTTTTTAGGATCAAATTTCAAATGTTTGTTAAATAAACAACCCAAAATTTCAGCCATAGAAAAAGAACCTCCAGGATGACCAGAACCAGCAGTGTTTGTTGCCAAAATAACTAACTTTCTAGATCTAAGAATATTCTTTTTTATTTGATAATAATTTAATCCCAACAGGATCGTAGCCTCATAAATTTAATAAAAATCTATTTCTAAAAAAAATGAAATTCAAAATATTGGATTAGAAATGAAATTTTTACAATTTTTTGGAAAAAATGAATTAATTTTACAACAGTTTAATTACAGTATAATTTCACAAGCTGTAGATAAAAATGTCATTCGATAGAGAAAGAGAAATGTTTGATACAAAATGTGGCGATTGTGGGAACGATTGTCAAGTACCATTCAAACCAAAAGAAGATAGACCTGTTTATTGCAGAGAATGCTTCCAAAATCACAGATAATACTAGTGAGTTATTTTTTAA
>PBZV01000021.1 GCA_002730325.1 Nitrososphaerota archaeon | reverse complement strand
TAGGTTTGTTTTGTTTAGGTTTGTTTTGTTTAGGTTTGTTTTGTTTAGGTTTGTTTTGTTTAGGTTTGTTTTGTTTAGGTTTGTTTTGTTTTTTTCCACTAGAAAGTTTTGTGTATAATTTGAAAGCTTCTTCAACATTTGAATTTCCATGAACAATTGAACGTACAGATTTGATCATGGCAACAGGATGTTCAGACTGCCAGATGTTTCGGCCCATATCAACACCAACTGCACCTCCTTTGATTGCATTGTATGTCAATTGTAATGCATCACGTTCAGGAATTTTCTTTCCACCTGCAACAATTATTGGTACAGGGCAAGATTGAACTACTTTTTCAAAATTATCACAATAATATGTTTTAACAATATGTGCACCTTGTTCAGCTGCAATTCTACAAGCTAATGAGAGATATCGTGAATCTTTGCCCAATTCTTTTCCAACTGCAGTAACTGCAAGCACAGGAAGCCCATACTTTGCAGCTTCACTTACTAATTTTCCAAGATTTACAATTGTTTGATATTCATATTTTGAACCAACAAAAATAGACATAGCAAGAGCACTTGCGTTTAATCTAAGTGCATCTTCAATAGATACCGTGATATCTTCTTGAGATAAGTCATCGCCAATAATACTAGAGCCACCAGAAACTCTCAAGACCATAGGAGTTGAAGTTGTTGCAGGAACAGATGCTCTTTGAACACCCCTAGTAAGCATTAGTGAATCACAATATTTCAGTAAAGGTGCAATGACTTTTTTTGGATTTTCTAATTTTTCAGTAGGACCAAGAAAATATCCATGGTCTACAGCTAACATTAATGCACGATTATTATTTGGTTTAATGATACTTGCAATTCTATTTTCTAATCCCCATTCCATTGTACTTCGATTTTGAAAGATGAATTTACCTTTCATAAGCCTTTCTTATTAAAATTTCAAGGCAAGCTAAAAAACCAATGATTCTGTTGTAATTATTGAAATTAGAAAGAGATTCTAGAATGAATATGCTTATCTAAATCTAATTCCAGAGTTTCTGATATGAGGTTGTTTTCAAGAAAGAAAAAGAATGATAAAGATTTTCTTAAATGGTTTAACAAAGGTTATTCATTAAATGAATTAAAAAGATATGAAGAAGCTATTTTATGTTTTGATGCAGCAATTAGGTTAAACCCTGAAAGATATGAAGGATGGAATAACAAAGGTCATTCATTAAATGAATTAAAAAGATATGAAGAAGCTATTTTATGTTTTGATGCAGCAATTAGGTTAAACCCTGAAGAGTCTATGGCATGGTCTAACAAAGGCGATTCATTAAAAAAATTAGGTAGAGATGAAGAAGCAGAACAATGTATTGTTAAAGTCAAAGAACTAAAAGATGAATAATAAATCCCACTAGATAAGTTATAATTTTTGATAACTTACTTTGTGATAATTATCTTCATTGCATTATCACCACTTTTTGCATGTTCAAATGCCTTTTGAGTATCATC
Source organism: Nitrososphaerota archaeon (assembly GCA_002730325.1). Lineage (GTDB taxonomy): Archaea > Thermoproteota > Nitrososphaeria > Nitrososphaerales > Nitrosopumilaceae > Nitrosopumilus. The sequence continues at coordinate 12,687 of PBZV01000021.1, read as the reverse complement.
AATAGAATAAGTATGAGTGATTAATTGTTTAACATCAATTTGGGATGATTCTATCAAGTCAAGAGCTTCTTTTGTATCAGCATCCGATGCAGCGTAACTAGTAACAAGTGTAATTTCCTTAGAATACACCTTGCTCATATCCAAGTTTATCATAGCACCCTTTGATGGTACACCGAACATCATCACAACACCACCTTTTCTAACCACATCAATTGCATCATCAAGTGCCTTTAGACTACTTGTAGCAACTATTGCCACATCAACACCTCGTTTATCAGTATGATCTAAAATCCTTTGTTTTCTGTTTTCATCCATGGAGTTAATAGATTCAGTAATGTTGAATTTTTTTGCAAAATCTAATCTAAAGTCATTAACGTCTAAACAGAAAATTTTTGAGAATTTTTTTGCCTGAGCAAGCATCACATGCATCATTCCAGTAGGACCAACACCAAAAATTGCAACAGAATCACCTTCACAATAAGAATACTTTGTCCATGCCCTTACACAACATGCAAGAGGTTCAATCATTGCCGCCTCTTCAAAACTCAATAAATCAGATATTTTCAAAACTCCACCATTAGAAACATTCCATGAAGGAACAACATATTCTTCAGATAATCCACAAGGAGAAAGATTTGTTTCAGAATATTTTTTACACATTGTTTCATTTCCGTGATTACAAAAATGACAATCATAGCATGAAACATGATGATGTGTAAACACTCTATCACCTTTTTTGAATTGTACAACATCAGAACCTACATCTAAAACTATACCTGCAGGTTCATGACCTAAACGCATAGAAGGTTGACCGTATTGACCAAATACTTTTTCCAAGTCAGAGCCACATATTCCACATGCATGCATTTGAACTAAAATATCACCAGACTCCAAAATTGGTCTTTGGGTTTCATCAATTGAAATTACAGAGGATTCTTTAACGGATGCAGTTTTCATGGTAAGATATCAATAACTCGATTATAAGTATATTAAAATAATTATACACCAAGAATTTTCTTCAACATTACTCTATAATCAACTTCAGTTTTTTCACTTCCAGTTGCAGGTAATGCGAATACTAAAGTAGATTTTTCAGCTCTAAGCGTAGTTAATTCATCATTAATTGGTTCTGTAATATCATCACTTACCAGAATTAATCCTACATCAGAATCATCAGTTAAACGCTTAATCTCAGTCAAAGCTTTTTGAGGTGTTTCAGAGATGATCCCAGGAACACCAGCCAATTGGAAACTAGTTACAAATGATTTGCTACCAACAGTGAATATTTTCATTATTAGAATTTTCGATAGTAGTAATTTAACCCTTTTTGGAAGAAATTAGATCAGGAAAGGTTGATTTAGTTTGAAAAGACAGTAAACTCATGACAGAAATTGACACTCAAAAAAATGTGTACCTATTCTTGCATGGAAAAATGGATCTTAGAGAAAAAGCAACTAATGCTTTGACTTCAAAAGGATTTGCAGCAGATAAAATCACAATGGCTTCACCAAACAAAGTTGGAGAAATTGGGGATTATATGGCAATGTTGTGGAGACCACCAACCCCAGATCAAATCAAGATTCAACAAATTACCAAAATAGAAGAGGTAGAACCAGAAGGTATGATCGGTCTTTGGAAAGGAGTTTCACAAGATGATATTGACACTATACCACTTTAACAAGATTAACTGAAACCAGCACCAAAGTCAGTACCTTTTTCTAAAAGATCACTAGAATCAGAATTTTTTAATTTTCTAAACAAGAGTGTCTCATAAACCATTTTCATTGCTTTTCCGTCATCAAGATTACAGTCTTGTTTAATTTGGTTTTTGTATTTTTCTAATTTTATTGGATCTTGTTCATCAGCAGAAAGATCATCATGAATCATTAAATTTGCAATTTTTTCAATTTCAGAATTTAATTCTTCATCATTCATGTAATTGGCTATGTTTTCTAGTTATTAACACATTCGAATTAAAAATCTATAAATCAGAAATCAAACCAAAAAGAAAATCAGAAAATTCATCATCAGAAAAAATAATTTGTTCTATTTTATTTTCTTTTTTTGCCAATTCAACAGATTCTAAATGATAACAAATTGTTTTTCCATTTAATTTTCCAAAATAAAATCCAGGACAAGAACAGTAATTAGCATCAGGATCAACCCAATGTTCTTCACCCTTTCCAACCACTGTCCAAATTTTTCTTTGAGTAGGCTCAAAAACATGTAATTTTACTCGTTTTTCAGAAACCAGTACCTCAATTCTATCAGAGTCTTTGTTCACAAGAATTTAATCCGATACGTATTGTATAACTTTGATGTTGCAAACTAGAATAATTCCATCAAAACCAGCATTAGTTTTAGAAAACAAGAAAAAGAATTTAGTCGTTACAGATATCCACATAGGATTTGAAAATGAAATGGCAACAAATGAAATTTTTATAGGAAAAAATACGACTACAGATGAGACAATTAGAGAATTATCTGACATTATAGATATAGAAAGACCAGATTCGTTAATTTTGTTAGGAGATATCAAATCAAGTATTAAAAATATTTCAAAAAGTGAATGGGGTGAAGTTCCATTATTTTTTGAAAAGATAAAACAAAAATGTGACGTAATTTTGGTGCCAGGGAATCATGATGTAAATATTCAAAAATTAGTTCCTAAAGATATCATAATGACTAGCACTCAAGGAATGATAGAAGATGACGTTTTATTCACGCATGGTCATGCAATGCCTTCTGAAAATTTTTCAAATGTAAAAAAGATCATTATGGGTCATGTACATCCAGTATTTTTTCAAAAAGAATCCATTATGAATGGTAAAAGAGTATGGGTTTCAATTAAAACAGATAAAGAAAAAATATTTCCTTCGACATCAGGAGAAATTGAAATAATTATCATGCCATCGTTTAACAAGTATTTTTATGCAACACAAAAAAAATTTTACAAAAAATCAATTTCTCCAATCATCAACAGATTAGGAGAAATCACATCTGCAAAAATTGTTTCATTAGATGGCGCAATACTAGGAGATGAATCAAATATCAAACAAGTTTTGTAATTGAAAAAATTATTCAGTTTTGTCATAAGGTTGAATTGGTTCTATAGTAGGCTTGTTGGTTTTTAACCATTCCAATGTTTTTACAAATGAATCAGCTAATTCAATAGTTGTCAAAACAGGAATTCCCAACTCCAATGATTTTCTTCGAATTTGATATTCATCATCTAACATTCCAACATATTTTTCCAGTGTAGAAGTACTTGGAATATTTATGATAAAGTCAATCTTTCGGTCATACAAAAGATCAGCAATGTTTGGTTTTCTTTCAGGTTCTGAAATTTTATGAACTATTTCTATATCACCTAATTTCTCTTCAAAAAATTCTGCAGTGTGTTCAGTGGCCAAAATTTTGAATCCAAGATGTTTTAATTTTGCAATTGCCGTAACTAATTTCTCTTTATTTTGAGATCCGCCAACAGTAACAAGTGCAGTTCCTTTGTTGGGAAGATTATAACCAACAGATGTTAGTCCTTTGGATAATGCATCATAGAAACTCTCACCAAAACATGCAGCCTCGCCAGTAGACTGCATTTCAACACCTAATGCAATATCAGCACCCTCTAATTGCATGAAGGAGAATTGAGGAACTTTGATACCATAATTGTGGATTTTTTGCCATTTATTTTCAGGGATTTTAGGTAGAGGTTTATCCAAAATTGCTTTCGATGCAAGAGAAATCAAGTTTGTTTTTACTAATTTTGAAACAAAAGGCATAGAACGTGATGCTCTAATGTTTAACTCAATTACATACACATGATCATTATTAATCAAAAATTGGAGATTAAACGGACCTTTTACATTGAATGTTAATGCAATTTTTTTAGTATACTCATTAATTGTTTCAATAATTTTATTACTTAACCGCCATGGAGGAATACACATCATGGCATCGCCAGAATGAACACCTGCACTATCAATATGTTCCACAATTGCACCAATTACAACTTCCTTTCCATTACTTATTCCATCAACATCAACTTCGAGTGAATTTAGCATGAATTTTGAAATGACAACAGGATGATCTGGAGAAACATCAGTAGCTTCTTTCACATATGTTTTTAATTCTTCTTGAGACCAAACAACTTTCATGGCAGCTCCCGATAGCACATAAGATGGTCTCACAATTACTGGAAAACCAACATCTTGTGCAAAGGTTTTTGCTTCTGTAAGATTTGAAAATGCTTGCCAACGTGGTTGTGGTATGTGAAGCTTGTCAAGTTCGGCACTGAATTTAGAACGGTCTTCTGCTCTATCAACATCATGTGCACTTGTCCCCATAATTGTAATTCCATGTTCAGCTAATCCAGGAGTCAAATTATTTGCAGTTTGCCCTCCAACACAGGTAATCACACCTTTAGGATTTTCAAAATCAGAAATATCCAAAAGTCTTTCCTGTGTTAATTCTTCAAAATACAATCTTGTGCAAATATCATAATCAGTTGAAACAGTTTCAGGATTACAGTTAACTACTGAAACATGTTTTTCGCCATTTTCTTGAAGTCCCCAAACCATATTTACAGTACCCCAATCAAACTCCACACTACTTCCAATTCTATACGGTCCAGCACCCACAACTACAATTCCTTTTTCATCAGAAGGAACTTGTACATCATTTGAATTACCACCATATGTAAAATAGAGATAATTTGTTACTGCAGGCCATTCAGCAGCTAGAGTATCAATTTGTTTTACAGAAGGAATTACGCCTAATTTCTTACGTAAATCACGTATAGAATCAGGAGTTTGTTCTTTAGCACGAGCAATTTGGGTGTCTGCAAATCCCATTTTTTTAGCCTCCCAAAGAGTAGGAGCATCCAATTCTGAGGATTTAATTTTTGATTCAGTTTTTACAATATTTTGAATTTTTTCAATAAACCAAGGATCAATTGTTGAAAGAGAATAGATTTTTTCAACAGAAATCCCCATTTTTAATGCGATGGCAACATTGTACAATATTTTATCATCGTGGTGAGATAATTTTTCTTCAATCTCTTCTTCGGTAAATTTTTGACCATTGGTACGATTTAAAACAAGTCCATCATTTCCAATATCCAACATTCTAATTGCTTTTTGTAATGATTCTTCAAACGTTCTTCCAATTGCCATGACTTCACCAACAGATTTCATTGTAGGACCAAGTTTTGGATTTACTAATTCAAATTTTGCAAAGTCCCATCTAGGATGTTTACAAACAATATAATCAAGTGATGGTTCAAAACATGCAGTAGTACTTTTTGTAATACTATTAACAAGTTCTGATAAATTATAACCCAACCCAATTTTTGCAGACATGTAAGCTAATGGGTAACCAGTAGCTTTACTTGCCAAAGCTGATGAACGAGAAAGTCTAGGATTAATTTCAATTGCAACATATCTATCAGAATCGGAGTCTAATGCATATTGGATATTACATTCCCCAACTATTCCAACATGTTTTGTTGCACGTAGTCCTGCAGAACGTAACATATGATATTCATGATTGTCAATTGTTTGAGAAGGTGCAACTACAATATTGTCCCCAGTGTGAACTTTCATAGAAAGAACATTTTCCATATTACAAACAATTACATTATTGCCATCATAATCTTGCATTATTTCATATTCAATTTGTTTCCAATGTCCGATGTATTCTTCAACAAGCACTTGACCAACAAGAGAAGCTTTTAGACCACGTTCAACAATTTCATGTAGTTCAATCTCATTATATGCAACACCTCCACCTCGACCTCCAAGAGTATAAGCAACTCGAATAATTACGGGATAATGTAGTTCTTCAGCAGCATTTTTTGCATCATCAAAATTTGTTACAGTTTTACTCCTAAGCACAGGCACTCCAGCTTCTTTCATAGAATCCTTGAATAATTGGCGGTCTTCGGTTCTTTGAATACCAGGAATTTGAGTTCCAAGAACATTGACACCATATTTTTTGAGAATTCCAGATTCATCCAGTTTCACTCCACAATTTAATGCAGTTTGTCCCCCATATGCCAACATGATTCCATCTGGTCTTTCTTTTTCAATTATGGATTCCACATATTGAGGATTTACAGGTAAAAGGTAAACTTGGTCTGCAAATCTAGTATCAGTCTGAATTGTTGCGATATTTGGATTGATTAGTACACTTTTCAATCCATCTTCGTGAATTGCTTTTAGACATTGACTTCCAGAATAATCAAACTCACCAGCTTCACCAATTTTTATTGCTCCACTTCCAAGAACAAGGATTTTCTTTAATGATTCATTTTTTGGCAAAATTTTATTTCTCCATTAGTTTTTTCAGTTCTTCAAAGACAAATTTACAATCAAAGGGACCAGGTGCGGCCTCGGGATGAAATTGTACAGCAATACAATTTTGTTTTTTATGTTTTATTCCTTCAACTGTTTTATCGTCTGCATTTGTAAACCACAATTTAAAATCAGATGTATCTAATGATTCAGGTTTTATTCCATAACCATGATTCTGGCTAGTAACATAAACTTGATTATTTTCTAAATTAACACATGGTTTGTTTTGTCCTCTGTGACCATACTTTAGTTTGTAAGTTTCAGTATTTCCCGCAATTCCAATTATTTGTGCACCCAAACATATTCCAAGTGTAGGCACATTTTCTTCAATTAATTTTTTAACTGTATCTATTGTATCTGGGCAATTTTGAGGATCTCCTGGACCACTACTAAGAACCACTCCTTTTGGATTGTAAGACATTATTTTTTCAAAAGAAGTATCCCATGGAACTAAAATTACTTTATACCCAAGTTCTCTAACATTTCTAATTATTGCATTTTTTGTACCAGTATCAATCACAACTACAGAATGTGCATCATTGCCGTAAATTTTTTCTTCTTTAGTTGAAACTTCATCCATAAATTGTTCAGAATTATAATTAACAGTTGATGCCAATTCTTTTTTAATTTTTTCAACATCAATCTCGGATTCAGAAACTACAAGTGCAGCCATCATTACACCACTTGTTCGTAGTTTTTTAGTTAATTCACGAGTATCAATTCCAGATATTCCTGGAACTTTTTCATTGTACATCCACTCATCAAGAGTCATAGACAGATTCCAATGACTTGCAGTGTGAGAAAGTTCATGAACTACCAATCCACGAATTTGTATTTTTTCGGATTCAAAGAATTTAGGGATTCCATCATCATCTTTGATATTTGGATCTGGAACACCATANTTTCCCACTAAAGGATAAGTCAAAGTNAGAATTTGGCCATTGTAAGAGGGATCAGTTAGTGCTTCAGTATAACCAACCATNCCAGTATTAAAGACAATTTCACCAAAAATAGTTGTAGAAAAACCAAAACCTTGACCATCAAGAACAGTACCATCATCAAAAATCAGTTTNCCAAACTTCTTTGCGTGACTTGATTTCTTTGTAGTAATTGTGACCCTCGTAAAGTCCGAGTTATTGTGAATTTAAGTTTTGTCGTAGATAATTTGTTTTAAAAAAATGATCGCAAAAAATTNCAGCAACTAGAGTGCTTTGAACTCTTCACTCCATTTGTGATATGCACGAATCATTTCAACNGAAACACTNGGTTTTCTTCTTGTCATGATTTCTTTAAAATCATTTGTNGTAAGTTCTCTNGGTTGAACTGCAGANTCACCTTCTACAGGTTCATGATAATCAGGGGAGTTGAATATTTCATGAACTGTTTTGATCTGNGCAGCTTGACATACATCTTTGATATCACTTGCACTATATCCATCAAAGATTTTTGCTAATTCNCNATCATTTACTCTATAATTTTTTGNTAGAGGTTCAGTATATTGATGNAATAGACTTTCTCTAGCTTCTTGAGTAGGNAAGGATACATAAATTCTCTTTTGGAATCTTCTCAAAAAAGGCCAATCAAGACTCCAAGGTTTGTTTGTTGCACCAATTACATATAACATCAAATCTTTTCCTTTTCCATTAACNCCATCCATTTCAGTTAANAATTGATTTTTTGTTCTAACTTCTCCNCCNACTTCACTATTTCTAGATCCCAGCAAAGAATCAACTTCATCGACAAATAGAATTACAGGNTTTCCTTCCTTTTCAGCATATTTTCTTGCCATTACAAATAATTTTGAAACNTTTTTNTCTGCTTCTCCTAACCATTTACTCATCATTGAAGATGCATCAACATTAATGAAATAACCATCCATCTCATTTGCAGTAGCAGCTGCNAACATTGTTTTTCCAGTTCCAGGAGGACCATAAAGTAACATTCCTTTTGGCCACCCAAGAGGGAANAGATCAGGTCTTTTAGTAGGATAAANNATTGATTCACGTAATGCATTTTTTGCATCATCNAAACCAATAACTTCAGCCCAAGTNACATNNGGTTTTTCTTTCATTACTAAATCTTCAAAATCATTTTCATCTTCTTGTCTCTTAACAGACTGTTTTTGTTCTGCATCTGAAGCTTTAGGATCTACTGCAGGTTCAACACCATGAGCCTGTTGTAATGCATTAATTCTATTATGATAAGAATTACATCTTTCTTTGTAAATTTGATTCAGTTTACTATTTGGGTATAATTGTAATAATTTCACGAGNGCATCTATTGCTTGTTGATAATGAGCAATNGCCATTCCACGGGCNCCTTGAGAATCAAATTTTATAGCATCAGAAGCATATTTGCTTGCAGTATTTTCTAATTCTTGGGGGGCTAAACTCATTTTATTTTCCTACGANTATCTCNTTGAGAATTTTGTTGGTATTCTACGGTGTTAACCTCTGTANCAGGATTGGTTAAATTAATTGCACTTGTTTCNTGCTTGTTAAAATCAGGACCATCACGAAAATTATNCTTAAAATCAGATTTATCAGAAATGTTAGAATGCATGTCTTTTACTTTATTTATTGAATCTTCTGCCGAGAGAATTAATTCTGAGATTTCATCATCTAAATCGCCTAAAGATGAGGCAGTGTCAGATATTATGGATGTAAAATGCTTTAGAATTGATCTAAATTCTTTCTTGTTAGAGTATTTTGCAAGCATAAAATCAGCAATTCCNACAATTTTGTCTAAATCCTGNAATTCTTCNAANGTGAGTTTATCGATTTTGTCAACATCAGAAGNTTTTACTTCAGATAATTTTTTNTCAATTCGTTTAGAAATATGTCTAATACGTTCAATATCCTTTGAAAAATTNCGTTTAGAATNTAACANTGTCAAGNATTGCTTGATTTTAGAAAATCAAGATTAGGNTACTGCTTACTTATTTTAGAGTCTACAATCAATTTTACTTCATCAAGAAAAATTGAAGANTCATCATTTGAATTACCAAAATCAAATTTTGCTTTTGTGAGAGNTGCAGAATCTANCAANATACTACCCAAATGAACTGACAATTCAGAAAGTTTTTGNCTNCANTGTGGAAGAATTTCAAATAATTGTGCACTAACAATTCTGATAACATNTATTGATGANGGAAGGATTTCAGTAATNCTAGTCACATCAGAAATTCGNCTAGTTCTATTTCTTATTTGAAAAAGAATTTCNAAAGATAATGCAACTGATTGTTCTAATTTAATAGAATTAANTTCAGATTCATCATTTTCATCAAAATTATTCATAAAATATTGATTTGAGTCTTTCAAATCAAATCTTTTNTTTTCAATCANATCAATTATTTCATTTAACANNTTTACAGANTATTCTAATCTAGGGACCAGAGGAACTGAATGAGAAATAGTATCAGGATTTAACGAATCAATACTGTATTTAACTAACACATTAAAGAATTATCTAAATTTTGTATTAGTGNNCAGTGTAACAANGAATTCAGTAACCACAGTGACATCAATCAACAGATACAATTATGATTTTTTTTTGAGTCGTTGTGTAAACGAATTTAGCTCTCAATTTTACCTAATAACAAATTAAGAATAATCATGGTTAATGAGCACGTATTAACAGTAAGTTTAGAAGAATTCGGACTAAGTAAATATGAATCACAAGCTTATGTAGCCTTAATATCCAGAGGAACAATTGCAGCCAGTGAATTGGCATATTATTCAGAAATTCCACGAACAAAAATTTATCCAACATTGTTAAAATTAGAAAATAAAAAACTTGCAATTATTTCAAAAAGCAAACCAATCATGTGTACTGCAATTGCACCAGAAGATGCATTTGATGATATTATTCATGAACAAATCAACAAAGTAAATGCAATGAATTCACTTGTATCAAATTTGAAGAAAACAAGTGAAGAAAGCAGAAAATCAAGAGGGTCTGAAGAAAAACGATATTTCCATATTAGTGCAAACAATGTACTCACACAACTTCAAACAATGATTGAAGGTTCAAAATCATCAATCAAGATAATGACAGACCAATGGGGTTTTGGATTGTTAGCTGAATGTAAAGAGCAATTAATTTCAGTATTACGTAGGAATTTAGATGTCAAAGTATTAGTGTCACCTTCACAAATTTGCTCTGAAGCATATAGAAAAATTCCAGACGGAGTAGAAATTAGAACATCCGAAATTTCTCAAAATTGTATAATTTTTGATGAGACTGAATTGTTAATGATAAANAATGAAAACGGAAAAGGTGCAATTTTCTCATCAACNGAAATTCTTGGAATTAATCAAGAAANAATATTTTCAAATNTTTGGAAAAATNGTATTAAAACNAAAGCTCTAGCAGATATGACAAAAACAGAGGCACAAGAGATTTACAAAATTATCAANACAATCAANGANATGGGTTTGATGNATATTCTTAATTCCACAATGANCTCAAAAAAATNGGAATTTGATTTATTCAAATTNTTAGAAAAAAATGGAGTGTCTTTAAAATCAAAATCACTTGATGATNTTATAGAAATTATGGATNNAGTATTACANATTACATGTTCAGGTCATGTAAATTTTGAAGCAAATTCNAAAAACATTACAGTNGAATCAAAATTAAACAGTGGACANTCACTTCCATGGGTCTCTATTTTAGATGGATGTCTACATAAACAAGGATACAAAACTAGAACAATTTACCAGAACAATTCNCAAAAAGGCGAAAAAGTACACATCAAAATAAGTAAAAACTAAAATCAGCTAAAATCANGAAAAAATTATGATAGANGNAAAAATCAAAGACTTNGGAATAGAACTACCAGTNCCTCCAACTCCTGCAGGTTCATANATCCCAGTTGTAAAAACAGGNAATTTNTTATTCATTTCAGGNCAAATTCCTATGGAAAACGGTAAAGTAGTATTTACAGGAAAAGTTTCAGATGAAAATTTAGAAGTTGCTCAAAAATCTGCACGAATGTGTGCAATTAACATTNTAGCACAAATCAAAAGAGAGANAGGNGATTTAGACAAAGTANCAAAAATTGTCAGATTATCAGGATTTGTAAATTCATCTCCAGAATTNACACAACATCCAAAAGTGATTAATGCAGCTTCTGATTTGATTTTTGAGATTTTTGGAGACANNGGNAAACATTCCAGAATAGCAGTAGGAGTTGCAAGTTTGCCACTAGGATCAATGACTGAAATTGATGCAATTATCGAAGTATCAAACTAATTAATCAAANAATNAGATTCAAGAATTACTTTATTTTTTTATTTAATTCTGTAATGAATTTTTTAATTTTTGGTTTTGGAACAACAGCNCCACATGCTTTATCATGTCCACCACCAGAACCACCAAGATCAGTGGCTAGAATGTTNACAATTTTNCCCAAGTGAACTTTACAATTTTTTGAACCTCTNACTGAAACAGCATAGATACCATGATCAACACGTTCTTTGTATGCNACACCAACATCNTTCTCAGATAATCCCATTACAAAATTAACAGCACCACTTGCACCAGAATCTAAAATTTCCATATATCCAAGGTTACTCATAGTTTTCATTCCTTGTTTTACTTTAGCAATCATTTGAGATAGTTTTTCTACTTGAATTTGAGCAAATTCAAAAGTATTNGGGATATCATGAGGGAATTTAGATTCAGATAATTCTTCCACTAAATACAATAAGTAATCAGGTTCTCTTTGACGTCCAACAATATTGTATGTCAGAACAGTTGCACTGATTAATGCAAATTGTCTATCATACATTTGAAGTAATTTTGAACCAATTGGACGGTCTTCCATATAATCAGTAATTGCNGCACATGTNGCAACAAANGAAGCATGTTCATTTAATTTTGATTTGAATGCATTGTAAACTTGTACAGTAGTACATTCATTGATGTCATGAATNACTTTAACTTTAATTTTTTCCAATGCTTTTACAACATTAGGATCAATATCATGATGATCAATGTAAGTGACTGAAACTTTNTTTTTTCTAAGACTAGTCAAAAGTTCAATGAATTCATCTTGAGTTTTTTTACTTAATCCCAAATCACAAATGTATANAGATTTTAATTTTTCATCAGAAACAACTTGGTGNAATGCCTCCATTTGACCAGGATANTCAACTAACATTGNATCNCCACCAAATGCTTGACGAATTAATGCTGCAGANCTAATTCCATCAGCATCNTCTTTATGAGAAATACAAATAACTTTAGANCGTAAATTTTTGGTTGTTTTTTTANNTGCTGTTTTTTTGGTTGTTTTTTTAGCTGCTGTTTTTTTGGTTGTTTTTTTAGC
>PBZV01000020.1 GCA_002730325.1 Nitrososphaerota archaeon | reverse complement strand
TTGTTTTGTCTGAAACAATCACTACAGTAAACTGGTTTGTTACTTCTTGGAACAAATGGAACTGTACATTGATTTCCACAATCAGCACAAGTTACAGATGTAGATTCTCCATCATTGTCTCTTGAACGTCTATTATCACCAGAGTTTCTATAAGACCGATATGATTCATTATTTCGTCTGGAATCTCTCCCATCGGTCTTTCCGTCTGAATACTTTGATTTGTATAATTCCATTTACATTAAATTTTAGATTGATTGATTATAGATACTTTGAGCTTGGATTCGTGCCTAAAATTAAAAAATCACTCAAACTAGAGGTTTATCCATTTCAGTGGACATTATTTCTTGAACTTTAAGAAAATAGAGTTTTGTTGAATAAGGCATATCATCCAAATTATTATCAACTACAATCATAAAATATCTTACAGCACGTTTTGATATATCTAAATTAAATTTCATTAGAAGGACAGGATCCTGATGAACTTTGATTTTATCTTGGAGCCAAGAAGGCGCCATCTCAATGGTTTCTTTGATAATTTTTCCATACCAATATGAAAGATTTTCAGGATGCAAACCCTGCCTAAGATCAGATACGTCAGCATCAATTTTTTTCATCATATGATTGATTATTGCCATGAAATTCAATCCAAAAATTTTGCTTTATTCCACCTACTCAAAGTTCTGTAAGCTACTTGTCAACAGATAGCAAGTTTCCTTCAGAATCTATTTCTGAATTTTTGATTCGGGTTGTAGATATTCTTGTTCCATCTTTTGCTAAAAACATAGGAACAGTTACAATTTGAACATGAGGAAGTTTCTTTGATTCTCTCAACTTGTTTAATACACTCCCTTGGCCACTTGTTTCATCACTAACAACTAATGCCTCAACATCAGGTTCAAGAACAGCAGGACCAAAATTATCATCTAATTTATTGATTTGAAAAGAGGAATTTGGGAACTCTTTTGAAAGAGATAGAATCAAATTTTCAAGACGTTTCCCATAATTGTTATTTGGTATTTTTCCCTTTTTTTCAGCAAATTCATCACTAGTTAATCCAATGATTACTTTCTCAGAGATTTCAAATGCCTTTGAGAGTAAAATAAGATGTCCTTTATGAATAACATCAAAGGTTCCACCCATGGCAACTAAGGAAAATTTAGACATGAATGTATTTAGAATTCTTTGAAGATAAATCTACTTTATATTTTCCAGAACAAATTGGTATTGTTCTGGAAAAAAACATAATCGGATATCAGTTAAGCACGAACTACATTAACCTAGTTAGCACTAGAACAAAAAATAATAAAAAGAGATGTAAAGTTTAGCTTCTTTTTGCAGTAATTGCTAACCAGTAAATTAATCCTGGAACCAATCCGACAATAAGTGGAATGAATACGGGCCATCCGTCTGCTGCGCTTGCCATACGGTAAAACCAAAAGTTATCCTATTTAAATCCATCCAGAAATCTGAATTTCATAATCGATCATTGTGAAGTGGACCGGACGGAATTTGAATCCGTGACCCCCCGCGTGCAAGGCGGGTATACTACCAGGCTATACTACCGGCCCACATGAAGAATGGGAAAAGTGTGGATTTTAATTGTTGTCCTCTTGGCAATAATTTTTATTTGAACACAAAAAGATTTCTTTATGGTCCTTTTAGAATCACAAATTAAATTGAAAGCAGGTGATGTTGCACCTGATTTTGAATTACTAGGAATTGATGATAAAAAACATTCCATAAATGATTATAGTGACTACAAAGGAATTTTGGTAATTTTCATGTGTAATCATTGTCCATATGTTAAAGCAAAAGTAGATGCATTAAACGAATTATATGAAGAATGTGGAAAGGATATCGCAATAATTGGGATTAACAGCAATGACTCCACAGATTATCCTGAAGATAGTTTTGATGCAATGAAACAAACAGCAATTGACAAAGGATTTGAATTTGATTATCTGGTAGATGATTCACAAGAAATTGCAAAAAAATATGGTGCCATGTGTACTCCAGACCCATTTTTGTTCAATAGTCAAAAACAATTAGTTTTTCATGGTAAAATTGATAATGCCATGAAACCAGATGATGAAGCTACAGAAAAGACAATGATTATCAATATGAAAAAGCTATTGTCAGGCGAAAAAATTGAAAAGGATTTTGATCCATCAATTGGCTGTTCAATCAAGTGGAAAGAAAATTAAACTTAAATGACTCAAACCTAGAGAATTGGTCGTGGGCTCGTAGCTCAGCTTGGCTGGAGCGTTCGACTGATAATCGAAAGGTCATGTGTTCGAATCACATCGGGCCCATTTTACATCATTTTAAATTTTGAAATGTGGTTTTAGACCATTGTAAAATATCATCAAGATTTTCAGATTTCAGATCAGCGTTGATTTTTGATTTTTTTGAAATTTTTCCACATAGTGTCAATTTCATACGTTTTCCAGATTTTTCTTTGATAGGAGTAATAGAATCTACAAAAAAGATTAGGCCTTCGCTAGTTTGTGAGAAAACAACAACAATCAAAATACCAGGTTTTTTTTTCCAAATTTTTCCAATCAGTTTTTGAAAATCAAGATCAAATAATACATTGATTGCAGAAGACATATCACCTAAATGAGAAACTCTCCAACCATCAGAATGATATGCAGACGATGCTGCTTCTGAGATTAAGCTACTTTTAGAATCTGCTGCAAGTACAATCACATTTTTTTTTGGATCAGGAACTACGGAAAGTTGGTTAAAGATTTGAAGAGATTTTGAGATAGTAGTTCTAAGAAGATTCAGTTCAGATGTCCCAATTTTTCCGTCATCATACAATTCATTTACGGAATCAATTGCAGGTAAAATTACTTCAAGAATCAATGATGTAATTGATGCTCCAGAATGGATACAATTACGAATCAAAGAATAGACTTGATCTTCAGTGCCTTTAACTAAATTTTCAATGTATTTTGATGTAATTTTGAAATAATCATCAGGGAAGTTAAAAGATTCTTGGCCAGGTTCTAAAAACCACAATATTACATTTCCAATATTTTTTTGTCGTAGCAATCCATCAGCTGCAAAAACTTGGAGATATTTTGTCATGGTGATTCTATTGACACCTACTTTTTCTGAAATTTCAACTCCGGACATTCCAGTTTCAGAGTCTTCTAAAACTGAAATCAACTTTTCTCTAATTTCTTCTGAAGAATACCCTCTACCCATATTGTTCTTGAATAACGGTATCGTATAAAGTCTAATTTAGATTAGCAAAGATGAATTTATTTTTAAAATAAAACATTATATACTTGAGTACTTTAATGTACGGTAAGGAAAAGTAAATTGCCAAAAGCCGGATTCAAATCAATAACAGTTTCAGAAACAGTCTACGATAAATTCCATGAAGTTTATCAAAAGAGTAAAGACGACCTTACAATGAAAGGGGTCAACAGTTTTTCAGGTTATGTTACTTTCATGTTAGAGGAGATGATGCAAAAAGATAAGACATTTGCAAGATACGCTCCAAAAATTGAAAAAATTTCAGTGGATGATGATCGTGTAATACTAAAAGATAATATCAAAAACAGGATTGCAGAAGTTGCAGTTCAAAAAGGAGAACTATTTTGTCAGCTATGTGATGAAAAAGATTGTGTACATATTGGCTTTGTATTTTCATTGCCAGATGTATATGAAGTTCTAAACGCTAGAGGAATTAAACATCCAAAATAGTGTAAATGGAGGAGGTGGGATTTGAACCCACGAACTCCTGAAAGACAGGATCACCCATTATTTGATCTTAAGTCCTGCATGTCCAAAAGCAAATTGCTTACTTTGGCCAGGCTTGATTACTCCTCCAAAAGGGTAAAAATTTGCGTGAAATTTAACAGTTTAGAAAAATTTTACTCAGGATGAAGAATTATAAGGATTTTCTACAGGGTAAAACTATGCTTCGGTAGCTCAGTCTGGTAGAGCGTTACATTGGTAATGTAAAGGTCACGGGTTCAGATCCCGTTCGAAGCTTCTAATAATTTTTAATCAATAATTCAAAATGGCCTGTTCTCTTTTGAGAATTTGAATTAATTGAACGATTTGCTGGAATTTTACTTATAGTCCAAGGTTTCCCTGAGAACATATCAGATACTTGTTTTGAATCAGAATTNGATAANAGAACTTTACATCCTTTTTTATCTAAATTTTTACAAAGTTCTGCTAATCTACTCAAATCAGCATATGTGAAATCCTTGTTTGTATANCTAGTNAAATTTGCAGTATNACTNACNGGTTGATAAGGAGGATCAAAATAAACNAGATCTCCTTTTTTGGCATCTCTTAGAACTGCTTCAAAATCNCTACATTTGATATTTACTTTACTTGATTGTAAGATACTACTTACAGANCGAAGNTTNTCNTCATTTACAATATTTGGATTTGTNTATTTTCCTAATGGAACNTTNAATTTTCCNTTGCTATTCACACGATAAAGTCCATTAAAGCAGGTNCTATTCAAAAAAAGNAATCTAGATGTTTTTTCAATTTCNCTTCTAGGATTACTTTGCCTTACAGAGTAATAGTAAAATTTTGAATCTTTTTGATANTTCTTTTCATGATTTTTTAGAGAAGTGATTAGATTATCAATTCTATCGCGTATGGTAGTGTATGCCAATACAAGATCAGAGTTTAAATCAGAGATACTNCATTTTTGACCATTTCGTTCAGTTAGCATNTGAAATANNAATGCACCACCGCCTAGAAATGGTTCATAATATGTTCCAAAAGAAGTAGGTAAATTTTGATTTAAAATTGGAATTAACTGACGTTTTCCTCCAGCCCATTTAACAAATGGTTTTGGAGTAGTTAAAATCTGACCGTATTGCTGTTTCACATATCATTATCACAAGATTACATATTGATAAAATAGACAATAAAAGATCACAACCTGTGCAATATTTTTTAATCAACTTTTGTCTTGTATAGAAAACTCTAGAGTAAGANAATAAAATGAAAANGAAAAGGTTGGGTGTTTAGTCCCACTTTGACCAAGCGGCCATCCATCTGTATGTCCAAGTATTAAGTTTACAACCTAATGCTGCGAACGTACATCCTAAGACTGCACCTGCACCTGCACCGAGCGCAACTGGACTGTTATAGAACTTTCCTACCTGCGGTTCTATCGGTGTCATGTATGGTGGCAATGTTGGTCTAGGATATTTGAATGCCGTTTCAAGTGGGTCTGCTACTGTTATCANGTTNANCATNTTGAACAANGGTAANGACATTCCTACAAGTACGCCTCCNAACAGTATCAAAGAGTGTTTGTTCTTCTTTGTNGCCCAGTATACNAAGTCCAACAGCATTGCTGATGGTAGCCAAACTGGAGTTACAATGAAGTCATACGGATAACCGAGTGAAAACCATGCGGCTTTGGCTACCCAAGTATATACTGTCATAATGAGGCCATAATACGTTGCTGTGCCTGGAACGCCTGTAAACGTAAGATAGTATGTAGCACCTACGATAAGCATCAACGTTTGCGATATTGAAAATACCGTGTACGAAGTCCAAGCCCAGTCAGTATAGAAAATGTAGTCACCTGCGTTAATTGTTAACAGTGTTGAGTTAACTGCAACTACTACTATGAATAAGTAGTGGGTACATCGTCTTAACCAGACCATACGGAGNTGAGGAAAAAGTCACTATATAAAATTATAGAGTGTGATGAAGATCGTTGCCGACTAAAGANATGCAGAACAAAGTTCTTCTAAATTAGAGGGATATGCAGAACAAAGTTCTTCTAAATTAGAGGGNTATGCAGAACAAAGTTCTTCTAAANTAAAATGAAAAAGAAATGTCTGAAGGGTTTACCTTCTGATTACCAGCCAACANATAGTGATACAANTAGTACGAATACAACTGCACCACCAACACTAGCACCTACGATGCCATTGCTGTTCTTNTTNGAACCTTCTTCCATGACTTTAACACAGAAGATNTAACCAATTGATTCTATGATTGNNANTACGATGAATGCAAAGTGGCCACTTGCTGTTGGNTATGCCCANGGATAATAGAAATATCCAGCTGCAGTACCACCAAAAGTTGCTATNAATGCNNNCCAGTATGAAATTGTAATCATACCAGTCATGTTTTCAACGCGTTTTCCAATCATTCGTTCTACATCAGNGCTTGATGAACCACCAGCACCGCCAGATCCGAATCCTTTTGGAAGAGTCATTATGAAATTANTGAGATTCAGAATCCTTTTAAATCTTTCTTAAAGCGAGTGNGNTNGTACGATCTACGTTTTTTTTTTAAAAATGNAATTNTTAGTTTTCAGGTAAAAAGTCTGTATCTTTTGCATCATCATATGCTTTTGATGTAAATACTGCNTTGTAGTGATATCCATCTTGTAATGGATGATTGATAAAATGNGATGATTCTTTATCNTTCACATAGATTGTTGATTTATTCTGATCCATNTCTCTTAGAGGNAAATCCCACATCCACAAAAAGTGTCCTATTTCAAATGGGTATGCTTCCTCCCATTCTGCGTAAATCGTACCATCATTAGTTAATGTATACATAGTTCTTTGACATTCNCCTTCATTCAATCCAATATTTGCNGGAAGNTCTGCTTTTTCACCATCAATAATTATTTCCAATGTTGCTTTAATTTTGTATGGAGTATGTCTATCTTCAATGCAGACTTTGAGAGGNTTATCTTGNCCAAGNGTACCTTGAATCAAAGTACTTCCCAAACCTACAGATATTGCAATAACTGCNGTAATTATTAGGAATTTGATTGTTTTTTTTCTTTTGTANGGATCTCCAGTACCAGGCCAAAGCATAGTGTTGGATTTAATGCAATTCCTTAAAGTCCTTTCTTTTACTCATGTAATTCTCTAAATTCAATTATTTTGCAAGGAGTTTTTTGATANNNTGTAAANNANTTTCANAATTAATTTGATAACNTACGCTAAACGTANGGTGTTTTTAAAATGAAAAGGAAAAGAGGGTTGTTTAGATTACTTGCCAAGGTCTTGTTGCAAACGTAATAACATATCCGANACCAATCATNATTGATTGATATGCNATNTTGGTATATGGAATTGGTTTGATAATTGGATCGCCTTCAACGACAACTGTTTGACCTGGACCGAGTCCTGGACCAACNTNGGCTACATTGAGTTGNGTGTGTACGTGGTATACACCTGCNTCAAGTGCTTTAGCAGATAGTGAATATTCAACAACAGCGTTACCTGGAATGTCAAAGACGTTTCCTGGTGGATCTCTTGCTAACATCTCCCATCTGTTACCTGCATTGGTTGACTCTGAGAAAATGGATATCCATCCTCTTAGGTCTCTTTCTACAAGACTGACTAATGTACCTTGAAGAGTCAAGGTTTCGCCAGTTTGCAGGGATTGTCTGTTAAAGGTTTCATCTTCAATTCTAATGAAACGACTTTGGAGTTGTGCTTGGACACCGTGTGCATCTGCAGTTGGAACGATTGCTTCAACCCAGTTGAAACCTAAGGTTCCTAGTGCTAATACGACAGCTAGTCCGAATACGAAAATCTTTTTTTCGACCATAGTTATCCCTAATATCTGAAAGATAATCCNCGTCGTTATATGTTTTACCTTCACAACTAGGATCGTTGTTTTTTTCAATGTTTATCATTGATGATTAACAATGAAAATNGAAATAATATCTNCAATTTATCCCATGATAGACATTTTTTAATTAAATATATTANATATTTCAAAGGAAAAAAATAGAAAAATTTCATAAAACTATNGTATATTTCAAACCTTTNCTTTATATCACTAATTCACATGTANANTATNATGGCACAGATGCCCGCATTAATCCCAAAAGAAGTTGAGATTCAGAGACTAAAGAAANTCTGGCTCATCNTNATNGCTATGGGATCTACTGCAGCATCAGTCGAAGTAGATAACTTCGTTGATGGTTCTCTACACCAGACGTCTATCAGAGATAGTGCATTCACACCAGCACACTGGTGGCTATACTCCCACTTCATCACATTACCACTTGGATGGGGAGCAGCAGCAATCTATGATAGAAAAGTTCCAGTTCTCAGAGGTCCAAATAATTCAATGAACACAGGTTTGAAAATGACCATTCTCGGTTATTTAGCAACTATGTTTACAATTGGAGTCAATGAGATGTGGCATTTCTGGTTTGTAGAAGAAATATTTGCGGTTCCAAACCACTGGATGTTTAACATGGGAGTCGTTGTGGCTTTCATGGGTGCATTAGCATACGTAGTCAGAGTATATGCTCGACTCGTAGAACTAGGTGCAGAAACTCCTGGTGAGAACCCATATGTTGCAGAAATGTACAAGATGGCTTTAGAAGGCAAATTGTACAGTAGATCAATTCCATAGAAAATGTGCAAACGCACACTTTTTTCTCTTTTATTATTTTAAAAAATACAAATGGTTACAGGGCTTNTGAATTCATTTTTTTAGATGCTATGTTTAACACACTATCTATNGTAGATATTGC
Source organism: Nitrososphaerota archaeon (assembly GCA_002730325.1). GTDB lineage: Archaea > Thermoproteota > Nitrososphaeria > Nitrososphaerales > Nitrosopumilaceae > Nitrosopumilus. The sequence continues at coordinate 14,076 of PBZV01000020.1, read as the reverse complement.
AATGATGCCATCTCCACTTNTTCCTGTAAAAGCTGCATTTTCAATTGCANAAACTACTTTTTCTACATCTGAATCATTNACTATTGTAATAATTANTGNAANTTTGTTATATTCTGCAACGATAGTTNCTGTTCCTCTTCCTGCTCTNATNATTTGTCTTTCACTGGANCCTCTTCCATTTCCTTCAAGAATGGAAAANCCTCCAACTAAATCATTAATTGCATCAGAAACTAATCCAATTTTTGGNGTTGGAATAGTTACTTCAATTCGNTTCATTTCNTTTTTTTCTTGATAATCGTTTAAAAGAGATCTCTTGATTTTCATTCAATTTTATNGTGCTTTAGGGTTATTGCATAATCCTCTGAGTTTTTTAATATAGGAAAAAAATGAATTTATGAAAAGTGATGAAAAAAGATCACATCGACTTAACTATCTTTTAAAATGCTACTTGATTGATCCTCAAGAAAACTCTCTTTATCAAAGAGCTAAACAAATGGGTGTAACTGATTCTACTGCTAAAGACTATATCCGAACAGTAATTATTCAAGCCCAAAAAATCTATTCAAAACAAATCTAGTTTCTCTTATTGCCTTTATTCATGAAATGAGATGTTCTTAGTAATCTTAAACAAGGTATTCATAAATAATCTATGTGAGAGAAAAAATACATGACTGATCCGTTATTTGATGATGTAAAGGCTCTATTGGAAAAGGATTTTGGAGATGATAGAATCCTAAAGCAAATTTCTAGGGCTTGTGAGAACAATGAGGTTATTAGCAATTATGAGAGAAATTATGTTAAAAATTTAGCAGAAAAACATTTGAGAAAAAAACCTGAAATAACTAAATCTGCTCCCTCAGTTGAAGAAAAAGAAACTATTCCTGATGTTGTGATGCCTGAAACTCCATCTATTCAAAAAACTCAATCATTTCAACTACAATCTACGAGAACTGTTTCAACCACCCCAAAAAATTCAAAAATGTTGTTTGGAATAGGTGGTGGTATTGCTTTGGCCATTATTATTATAGTTGCTGTATCTTTTAATGGAACTTCTGATGTATCCCCAAATGTTACTACTCCTATTATTAGTTCAGATTCTTTATCTATCCAAACTGATCTTTCATCCTATCATGAAAAAGATCTAATATCTATTAATGGAACTTCAAATATTTCTGGCTCTGTTAATTTATCCATTGAAAATCAAAATAATGAACTTGTATGGGCTGAACAGATTTCTACAAGGGATAATGGTAACTTTTCTACATTGGCAATTGCTGGTGGTATCGGTTGGGAAAGTTCTGGTGATTATACAATTAAAGTTGATAATGGAAAAGAAACAATTTCAAATTCATTTTCGTTTACTGTATAATTTTTTCAAATTCTTTCCAATGTGAATCAACTAAACCTCTTAATTTCTCTACGCTAATTTCTTCCATGTATTCACGATAAACTATGAATTTGTTTTGTTTACCTGAATCTTCACCATAAATGTCACTAGTATTTTTTGGAATTGCCCCTGTCTTCCATTGATTCATCTCAAAAATCCACACAGTTGAATCTGGATTTGAAAAATCAATATCATCACACCCAATGACGTAAAGATAACATTTTGTTGCTTGATTTAATTTTTCATGTAGTTTTTCATATGCAATAATTTGCCCCTTTGCNATATTGATTNTATCATTATGAAATCCTTTGAATTCTAATATNACAAANCNTCCTTTGTGNTCAATTAACCAATCNATATCNGTNCCNCCTGANGCCATCATNCCATGNACTATCAAATCTCCTAATACCTCNCTTCCACGNGTAAATTCCAATTCATCAAAAATNTGATANTTTGCTTTNGGNCTTTTGCGAACTATTTGATTTGATTTTTGAGAATCATTTCTATGNTGTTCTTNANCATAAATTGTATCAATCAAATCACTGGTTTCATTAACCATAAATTTTTGAGTCATNAACTCGATGATAAGCAAGTTTGTAAAATTTTGTAAAGTTCTCTAATTTTTCTTANTTATCTACAGAAAAATTCCCCGTTTCCTCCTTTNTACAAAACAAAATATTCTTCTGGGTTTTTTCTATCTTTTTTTGCATTTAGGGCATCTTGATACATTTCAAAATGTTCAATTAAGTACAATTGATTNGTTGAATCTGAAAAATAGTCNNTACCAATCAAATNGAATCCNTTTTCAGGTGTTAAACGAATCTTTTCTTTTTCAAAAATATCTTCAGTCAATTTTTAATTTTAAAAATTAAAAATCACTCATAAATCATTAGATCTTTTTCTTCTAATACTGAATGTAAGTTATGTACAGAACGATATACATCTGATTCTTTTTTTGCACCNGTACANACTAATTTTCCAGATGCAAATAACAANATCACNGTTTTTGGATCAAGCATTCTATGGATGAGGCCCGGAAATTGCTCTGGNTCATACATACTTCTTGGNAATGTTCGTGCTGCCTTTTCTAAGTGAATNTTTCCACCCAAATTAATTGCTGCAACAATATTTTGAACTGTAATTACTGCATCTTTTTTAATTTTGANTTTNCCTTTTCTTAATTTTTGAACAACTGTATTTACAGCTTTTATTGCCATTTCTTCAGATTTTGCACCTGTGCATACCATTTTNCCTGTTCTNAAAATTAGTGTTGCAGTTCTAGGACTTTTTAATCTAAAAACTAATCCAGGAAATTGTTCTGGATGATATTCTGTATCTGGAAATTTTTCTGTGATTTCATTAAGATCAATTTTTTGGTCTACTGATGCAGANGCNACTACATTTTCAACACTAACAATAGGTTTTGTTTGAGGCATAACGANGGACTTTANATACTCCCTTTATATATACTAGTGAAANTTTTTNAATTTTTTTTGNGTTATTTAGTGTCGTCCAATCCATTGATAACGATATTCNTCATCAATNATTTCTGATANGATTGATTTNTTTTTAATTTTTGTTTGAGGTAAATCTNCATTAAAGAATCCTAATTGTCCTTTCCATGGAATTGGAATNCGTAANGATTTTGGATTTTTCAATAGAAATCCAAAAGTTTTTCCCTGAAATTTTTTTGAAGACAAATGTAACTTNTGATCCATTTTAATTTCATNATTTGAATCATATTTTTTTACTTGGTATAGTTCTGCTTTACCGACNATTGCACCGGTNACTAGATTTTTNNCAATTTTTAGTCTNTTACAATCTTCTGTTCTAATTTTAATTGGTGAATGAATCANAAACTCTCCTCGAAAATTTGTATTCCAATTTCTTAACTCAATACTTTTTTTNCCTGAAATTATCAAATCAGCAAATGGTTGAGATACTGATAGNCATTTCAAATTNTNATTCTCTAGCTATCTGAATATATTCTCCAGGATTTTTGCCTCTACCTTCCGGCAAATTTGTAATNCCTCCNTTCAAACTTTGAGTGATTATCCCTTTACTGGCTAATACTTGNGCCGTCATTAGAGATGTATTNCCTGCCATACATACTAACAATGATTTTCCTTTAGAGCCTTCTAGTTCTTTACTAAGATCTTCTGGAATTTGTTGAGTNGATAATAAATTATTGATAGTTGTTGCTTTTGGGATNGAAATTTTTGATTTATCTACNCCTAATGANTTTGCAATCATTTCAATTCCTTCTTCACGTGGAGTATATTGAGTATGAACCCAAATAATTTTATCATAATCTTCTGCTACTGATGCTGCTTCTTCTAGAGATACATTCATTGGAATTTGTTTATCTGATATTTGTTTGAAATTCTTTTTGTATTTTTCAATACCATCTGCTACCATAATTACAAATTTTTCACCCTTTCCTGAATTTATAACTTGTAATGCACAATACAATTCCAGTGCCGTACTTTCTCCAATATCATGACCTTTATCTACAAAAAACTTGAGAAGTAGCTTTACCTTCTCATAATCTACCTCATATTCTGCTGCAAATGTATCTGGTTTGTATAGTTTTAATCCTGAAGCTTTGGCTTTTGTTCTAATTCCTGCAACATCTTGACCTGCTGAAGGAAAAACAACATGAATTGATTTTTTATCATATTTTTCAATCATATATTGACTCAAACCTCCAGAAGTCCCTCCAGTTCCAAATGAACAAACTATTTGATAATTTTCTAAAGAATCTTCTTTTTCATGTAATTGCTGATCAATTTCTGCGGCAGTGATTGTTTTATGAACTCCGATATTCAATTCATTTTCATATTGCCTTGGACAGAATAAATTATACATTTCTCCAAGTAATTTTGCTAAATTAATAATATCTTGTTTAGCCAACAATGATTCTATTTCTTCTATATTTATGTCAAAAATTTCAGGATTAAATCCTAGTTCTGATAATTGTGATCTTACATTTCCAGCTGTTGCTTTTGCAGCTAATTCATCAGCTTTGTTTTCCATTCCTGGTGCTGGACAAATATCCATATCCAAATCCATGATTCGAATATTTTCATTTCTGAGTTCTTTAAAGACTCCTTCTTGTAATCTTCTTGAAACAAGTGCTACTACNTTTATTCCTAATTTTGATAATTGNCCAAGAGCTATTCCAAAATTTCCAGAAGTGGCNTCAATTACTGTTTGATCTCCTTTTAANTTTCCAGAAATAATTGCNTCGTGAATAATGTGAGCAGCTGCNCTTACTTTGATNGAACCACTTGGTAATGTGGANTCAAANTTNCCNTAAATTTTCAAATCTTTGTNATCNAGATTTAATTTGTAAATGGATNTNGCACATTCTTTCAAATCATCNGTCAAATCAATNANNGGTGTNGANTTNACNATTTTTGNATCTTCTAGATGTGGTANNTTNTTCCATATCTCNTGTTCAAATTTTTCTAAAAGAATTTTATCCACATTATTTTTTTGAGTNTCATCCATTTCNCTAAAAATNGTTCATTTGTATTCTCATATAAAATATTAGACTAGNNAGATTAATTCAANTTTNTTCTNGAAATTNAAACATCTAAAATTCTGATCACTTTACTTGGAATATCTTTCAATCTACTTACTGACATTGTTTTTNCATATCCTAAATGTCTGAGATTNTTTGCAATTGTNACTGCNCTTACNGTATTNGCCCCTAAACCGATAGCTACCATGNTNATNCCTAACCCTTTNAATGATTTTGTCATNTTTCTAACTGCNTTAGGATCTGATGGNTCTCCATCAGTTAATGTCAAAAAAATATTTGGTCTTTTTGATTGTAAAATTGGAAACATTTTNTCATATACTTCTGCTAATGGTGTNGAACCATTTGCAATAATTTGTGNNAATCGTTTTGCAGTNATATTATTCCATTTGACATTTTCTGGTTTTATTGACCAACATACCATTGANCTGTTTTGTGTACTGAATGCATATACTGCAAATTTTACNTTAAGAAAAGATAAAACTTCACAAAGTGCATATGTTGCTTTTTTNTATTCTATTGCATCAGATGCAATACTTGATGAATGATCTAATAAAATAACAATTTTTGTTTTAATTGATTTTTTTACATCTATGAAAAATGGCTCATTACCTTCAATGTAATTTTCTTCATCAAATTCATCNCCTGATTTAAGGTGCTGTTCTTTCCAACCTGATCTCCATTCTTTGAATTTTNCTTTTAANCCNTTAANCAAACTCATATCNTNGATTGTAGTTTCGTTAACATTTTTTGTAGATGGAGTTTGAATTCCNACAGCTTCTGGAATTAATCCTTTATTTTCTNTTTTTTTGTNTTCTTCAAGTAATANCTTGTATTCATCATATACCTTGTCNCCTTGTANCGCTGCAGAAGAATCCACNGANCCAAAATCNCNNTCTTTGTTTTTAGAAATGACTTTNAGTACTTTCANAATNTCNNCTTCTGATAATGGCATTCCAGCTTTCATAAATGGTAAAGATATNGGAATNGTGAGAAGAGAATCAATTTCTAAAATTNTAATTATNNCTGTTACCTTTTTTTCAAGCCAAAATGTATCNNANTTTTCNTCAATTGCNTTTTTGACATTTTTCTTTGCAAAAGCAGTTGCTTTTTTTATCTTTTCAAAANTNCTTGATTGAATTTCNCCNTTGATTNCNCCAAACATNNANTATTGATAAAANGCTTCTACGATNCTTGCTTTNCCATAAACNGTGTGTAATTGTGGTCTTGAAATAAGCATGAATGTNTGATTNAANATAATTTCTTCATCCATNCCTCTCCAAATNTTTCTTCCTAATTCCTCAANNCTNTGTGTTTCCATTGTATTTAGAATAAATCCAAATGCATGATCATTACTGAGAATTTTTTTACAATNTTTAATTCTCATTGCTTCATACCATAATGAAGTACGAAATTGTCGATANTTTTGAAAATNANCNCCTATTCTTTTTTCNAGTGGNGTGAGAATTACTTTATTTTCATTTAGTCTAGTTTTTGTTTCTANTTTATCTGAAATTTCAATGAAAATATTATCTTTTTCAGACCANCGTCTNACAAGAAATGTGGNAATCTCCACTAATGATTCATTTTGAAGTTGAACTNNTTGCATTTAATTTCCAAACATTGAAGTAATAATGTCGTTTACTTTTTGAAATTCNANATCTCCCCANTGTGTATACACATTTCCAAAAACAAAATTAGCAGCTTCTTTTGNAGACATTTCTTTATCTAGTAATTTTCCAAAAGCAATTGTTTCTCTCAAACTTGGAGAATAAAATAATTCTTCNACNGCTGCAGCTTGTCTTAATGTATTTGCTAGTTTTATTGCTTGAATNATTTCTGNTTCATGTTCTCCTGAAGTATGTTNTTTAATAATTTTTAATTCAATATCTTCTGGTGGNTATTCTAATCTAATTCGTACTGGNAATCTACTTAGAATTTGTGGTGGTAGTTCTTTTGTTCCAGAATGTGTTAATGGATTNATAGTTGCAACTACAAACCAATTNTCTTTTGCTTTAATCACTTCTCCTGTTGATTCTTTTAGNACAATTTGTCGTCTATCGTCTAATGCTTCATCNANTCTGAGTAAAACATCTGCTTCTGCAGAATTTATTTCATCCAAATANAGCATNTTTCCNTCTNTCATTGATTTAATCAATAANCCNTCATCAAATCTTACAGTTCCTTCTNTCAGAGTTTTTGTTCCAACNAGGTGNCTTTCTCTAGTTCTGAGACTAAAATTNATTGATTCTAAATNCAAATCCCTNTTTTTTGCNAAATCTCTTACNAGTGATGTCTTTCCAGTNCCTTTTGGTCCAATNATGAGTACAAAAAGACCTGCATCNTATGCTTTNTNTAGAATTTGNATAGAATTATTCCAATCAATGTATTGATTTTCCANNGTATAATTTTGTAAATTTTNAGTAGGATATTAATTCTTAGNTCTAATCNTTGAAGACTGCAATTTTTGCAAATGCTTCATCTAATCTTTGATGTAATGCTTTATTCCAATCATCAAATCCTGAAGGTTCTTTTGGATAATTATTNTAATGNTCAACCAACCACTGATTTTCAGTAGATGTGTACTTTAGTCCCTTTGCAACTGTTTGGTTTANTANTCCTCTAATTATAATTCCAACTTTTCCTAATCCTGAAAAGTCTGGATGTTCTCCTTTACTAATTGCTTCAACATCCATGTTTCCCAAAAAGTGTTTCATACCATAACTAATTTGATCATTTGTCATTTGTTGTACTAGTCTTCTAAACAGTTCAAGACCTGCAGTTTTGTATCCGTACTCTTTGATGTAGTCTAGATTGTATTGCCAAAGACTTGCTTCAGAAACATCGTTTGCTTCTAATGCTTGAGCTACATTGTTTCCTAATATTGTTCCTGCAATTAATGCTGGTCCTATTCCTCCTGCATCAATTGGTTTTGGCATCCATGCAGAATCCCCAATCATCATATATCCTCCAGATACCATACAATCATTTTGTCTTCTTACTGATACTTGGAAAATTCCAGAGTTGTTGTCTCCTATCAAATCTGTAGGATCTTTAGAAAGTGTTGCATTTTTAATTGCTGTGTTTCTATGAAGATATTCTTTCATTAATGATTCAACATTGTCTTTTTTACCCAGTCTCTGATTTCTTTTATCTAAAAATGATTTTTCAACTCCTAAACCAATGTTAACTTTGGTTTCTCCTTTAGGGAATACCCATCCGTATCCTCCTGGAGCAATATCTTGATCTAAATGAATTATACAATAATCTTTATCAAATTCTGTAAGATTTTTCTCTCCAGGTTCAAAATCCATTATGTATCTTCCAGTAATTTCTAAATCTTCTATGTTGATTTTCTTTTCAACTTTTGTTGAGTTTTGAAGTCCATTTCTTAGAAGAGATGTTACCCCTGTTGCATCAATTACTAGTCTTGATGTTTTTTTGAAAGGTTGTTTTGTTTTGTTATCTACTCCTTGAACCCCAACTACTTGTAGACCATCATAAATTAGACCTGTTAAGTTTATTTCAAATTCAAATTCAATTCCCATTTTTTTACATCTTTCATTTTGGATTCTTGGCAATTCTGTACGATTTAGCATAAATCCATCACCATCAAATGGAATTGCTGTTTCTTTGTCTGGAGAAAATGCCATCACTCCTTTTACGTCATGTTCGATTTCTGGTCTAGTCCAATTTACCTTGATTCTGTCTGACATGAAATCTACAGCTTCTTTTGAACATGCATCTCCACAAACCCATCCTGCTATTGATTTTCTCCCTGGTAGATGTTCTGGATTTCTATCTAATACCAGAATACTAAGATTTTGATTTGAATAATGAGAAATAGATTGTGCGGTAATTGTACCTGCAAGTCCCCCTCCCGCAATAATTACATCGTAATCTGCCACGATAATGAGAGGTTTGTCTATCCGTATTTAAAATAATACTATGAAATGATGAATGAATTTTAGATGTTATTATAGCAATTTGATTCAAAATGGGGTCGGTTCGTCGCGGCGTCTTCAAAGCGTTAGCTCAGACTGGAGCGGCAGTTATTTCCTCATTCCCAGATTGAATTATTCTGTCTTTCCTATTTAATTCAGTTGGCTCTGAAAAATTCCTGTGAATATTTTGACTGTGTCTTTTTTGTTATAAATCGGCGTATGGATTTTGAGTTTTATTGTATCTTTTTCTCTGATTACCAGTTTTCCTTTGATTAATTCTTGTTTATCTAACCTCATGTGGAATCTAGAATCTACTGTTCTTTCTTCTATTTCTTCAATTAACATATTGATTTGTTCATTGGGCAATAACTCCAGAAGTTTTTTAACAAATCTTTGAGCCTGTTTTTTAACAATTTTTACATTTAAAATTTTAATTGGATTATCAAAATGTCCTTCAGTTTCATTGATTGTAAATTCTTCTTTTTCTACATTCAGAAATTCATCAAAAGCCTGAAAAATTTTTGAAATATCTTCAGTTGCATGAACAATAACATCAATTGTAATTTCTATTTTGTTTATCATTATTGTAAAANAACTTGTTGATTATGCTTCAAGTAATTTTGTTTCTTTATCTGCAGTTCTGATAAGNTTCACTTTTTCAAGACCTACATGTCTTACTNTGATGACTTTTTTGAATGCTGCCATAATATCNGAATTGATTTTACTGTAACATGTGGCNTGGACAAATTGATCAATTGTCATTTCAGGAATTGTTTTGTTAATTACATCTCTTGCAATAACTCTAAGAGCATGTTGTCTGGATGTGTTTAGTTGTCTATGTGTAAGAGCAAGTACTTTGANTCTAAAGACATANCCATCTTTTGTTTTGATATCTATGATNAAATTAATTTTTGATGAACCTCTTCTNACTAAACTNCGCAAAAATTCTTTTGAGTATTCATATCTCTTGAAAATAGTTGATGCCTTATCNCCATCAACCTTNTCAATTTGGAAATAGATTTTGTATTGATGTTGTGAAGGATCTCCTTTTAGAATATCGTATAATGTAACTTCTAAAACTCTACCTNCTGCATTTTCATCATCAGTAATTGGAACATATGCAATTGGAANATTGTTAAATGAATCTGGAGCACTTACTGAAACCCAGCGTTTTTCTCTCCACTTGTCCTTTACTCTACCTTTTCTACGTGCCAATTATTAACGACCTTCAAACCCAAAATATAAGGGTATGTCACTAGATCTCCTTTTGATCTCCCATGTANCTCTGCAAAACATCGGGAATTTTGATATGTCCATCTTTTGTTTGGAAATTTTCCATAATGGAGACCATAATTCTTGTTGTAGCAATTAGAGTACTGTTTAATGTGTGCAAATATTGTGTATCTTCATTTGTTTTATCTCTAAATCTGATCTTTAGTCTTCTTGCTTGATAGTCTAAACAATTTGAACAAGAAACAATTTCTCTATATGCATTTTGNCCTGCCATCCATGCNTCTATATCATATGTCTTGGCTGAAATTTTCCCCATATCNCCNGTTGACAATAACATNACTTTATGTGGGATCTCTAATTTTTGATAGAATTCTTCGGCTACCGTTAACATTCTTTCATGCTCTTTCCAAGANTCTTCTGGTCTAGAAAATACGAATTGTTCNATTTTATCAAATTGATGTACCCTGAAAATTCCTTTTTGATCTCTCCCATGTGCTCCTGCTTCTTTTCTAAAACATGGNCTAACTCCGGCATATCTTAAGGGTAAATCTTTTCCTTCGATAATTTCTTTTGAGTGCATTGCTGCCATGGCGTGCTCNGANGTTCCAATCATGTATAGATCCTCNTCATCAACTTTGTAGATTACTTCTTCAAAATCATCTGCGATAACTGCACCTTCCATGGATTGTCTATTAATCATGTAAGGTGGTTGAANNAGAGAATATTCTTTTTTTGAAAGAAAGTCTAATCCNTAATGAATCAATGATTGATTTANTCTAACTAGATCATTTTTCAGATAGTAGAATCTAGAACCTGCNACTTTAGCTGCTCTTTCTAAATCAACCAAACCTAATTTTTCAGAAATGTCNATNTGATCATTGATTTTNAAATCAAANTCTGGAATATTTCCCCATTTTNTTATTTCTTTATTGGCAGTTTCATCTACTCCAACTGGAACTGTTTTATGAATTAGATTTGGAATTGTAAATGCTAATTTTGAATATCTANTTTCAATTTNTTCTTGCTCNGTTTCTAATTNTGNAAGTTCAGATGATACNTTTTTCATCTCATCTAAAATTGATGATGCATCTTNNCCNACTTTCTTTTTCTGAGAAATTTCTAAAGCAACTTGATTTTTCTTTTTTCTTAATTCATCAGTTTTAATAATAAATTCACGTCTTTTTTGATCGGATTCAATTAATGCATCTAAATCAAAATTNACTGCTCTANCTTTGAGCATCNCTCGAATCATTTCTGGTTTTTCTTTGATTAGTTTTGGATCTAACATTATTCTATCACCTTTAATGCAACCTGNACATGCTCTAATATTTCATCAACAGTACCAATAAGATGTTTCATATTCTTCTCACTTTGAAAATTAAAAACTAGTTTGTTATCAATATTTTCAACATAAAGACTCAAGCCTTCAGGAAAATCTACATTATCAGGCTCTAATNCTTTCTTGATCGTCTCTGCTTTCTTTTTTGATATGTTATTGAGACTGATCTGCATTTGACACGTTAACGACATTTACTTCTAAATAATTGAGAAACTCATCCAATTTGTCTTTAGTTATTTTNGCACCTGCTGCAGCTGCATGACCTCCTCCAATNCCCTCAAATTTCTCAGCNCCNGTTCTCATTAATTCACTNAGATTGATGTCTGATTTACAACTAAATGATTTTCTTGATGAAAATTTAATCGTATTTTCTTCTCCNTTNGTTCTCAAAATNACAATTTTTCCAGCATTTTTTGGTGAACCTGCAATTAATGATGAAATAGTNCCTGTCATTGTTTCTGGTACAATATCNTCCCCATTTACCATTACACAAGTTTCACTTTCTGAAATTCTCCATCTTTCATTTGATAAAATNTTCATGTATTCCCTAATCATTTTTCTGTAATCTGTGAGAATTTTTTCGGCTTCCAGAAGAATCTTGTTTCTATCTCCCATACAAACTGCCATTCCTACACCTGAATGATTAATTCTACCGCATGAGTTTAGCATTGTAGAAAACTCTCTTCCATCTCGTAAGAAACTCCTTTTGTCTTCTCTTGGGAATGTGTATGTATATCCAATTAATTCTGACATTATTTCAGTAGCATTTTTTCCAGAAGTAAATTTAGTAATTGACTCAATTACTTGTCTTTTCTCTTCTTCATTTAGTTCTGCTGGAACCCTCCATCTCCCCTCTTCTTTTAATTGAATTCCTGATGAATTTAGTAAAGATAGACATGCACCTCTATTCCATGTTAATCCTTCAATAAATGGCTGTGATGTAAATGCTAATGCATCTGGTAGTGGTCTTGTTTCTCTTCCAACTAACAATAAATCTAAATCAATTTCTACCAAACCTTTGTCTCTGGCAATATTTGCGATCTCAAAATTCTTGCCTGTGAATGATTTCTTCTCGCCCTGGTCTTGTCTGTCTCCTAATGCTGAAACAACTGCAATTGATGATAAATCTGAATTCTTTTCATCAAGGGCCATTGACGCAAGATATGCCATCCCTCCAGCACAGATTTCAGTTCCGCCATCCATTCCAAATTTCCATGAATTAATGACATTTTGATTATCTAATTCTTCATCTGGAATTTGGTGATGATCTAATATCATCCAATTGTCATTCAATTCTTTATCTAATGTATTTGCAAAACCTCCTCCTAGATCTGTTATAATATGGAAATCCCTCGAATCTGTTTTGAAAGATTTTGCTACATTTTTACTAAATTCTTTTGATGTTCTAACTGTGCATTTGGCACCTTCTCTAATTAGAGCTTTAGTGATAATACTACCTGACGTAAGGCCATCACAATCCAAATGAGTTGTTACAAAAATTGATTTGTTAGATTTTATACAATCAGAAATTTTATCTTTGAAATACGAAAGCGATTCATTTAGCGATTTTGTCATTACTCTAATTGAGCAACCACTGATTTATACTTCCATGTTTTTGGAATTCTTCCAATTCTTTTGTAATATACAGATAGTCTGTGAACTTTGGCCTCAATCAATTCTAAAGATCTAACATTTCTGTTATCTCCTTTGTTTACCTTAAGATGTTTTTGAAGTCCTACTGCTTTGTTAACGATATTTTCAAGATCTTCAGGCATTTCAGATTTTAAATCATTTTCTTCTAGAACTTGACCCATACTTTTTTTGGTAATTGATTTGATTAGAGGTATTGAATGTTGGTCTCTTAATTTGATTCCAATTTGACTAGGAGTTAACCCATCTTTAGAATATTTTACTACTAATTCTTCTACTCCTTTTGCATCTAATGTGATCCAAGAAGGTGCACGAACTGTAGCTGGTCTAATAGAATGTGATTTTCCATGTCTGTGTGTGTGCATTCGTCCCATACTTTGACTCATTTAAGTACAAAATTAAACGTTACTTATACTGATCTCGTACATATTTTGTAATTTGGGGTTCAGAACAAAGTTTTAAATAATTACTATTTGCCAAACCGAACAGGTAAAAAGTATGAATACAAAAATACTATTAGCAGCATCTTTAATCGCTGTCTTCACTATCGGACTCTATGCAGAAAGTGCAGTTGCATTTGCACAGTACATGGGTAACGTTGGTGATAGTGGCCAAACTGGTACATACACGCTAGAAGAAGCACTCGAACTTCAGAGACGAAGAATCGAATCAGCTGAAGCAAATCCCGCATCTGGTTCAGGAACTCCGTATCTTGATGCAGGTGGTGTAGTTGGTGCAGCATTAATTGCAGGTGCCGTCTTTGGTGGTATTGCAGGAGCCTTCTTCATTAGAGGAAGATCTGGCAAATACGCAGCAATGGGCAGAGGATAATCAAACCTCAATTTTCTCTTATTTTATTAGTCATCCTTAGTGGATACTGACCACGTTTTCCTATTGTATACTGACCACGTTTTCCTATTGTATACTGACCACGTTTTCCTATTGTATACTGACCACGTTTTCCTATTGTATACTGACC
>PBZV01000019.1 GCA_002730325.1 Nitrososphaerota archaeon | reverse complement strand
ATACCAAAAATAATACAAGAAGTTGAATGGAGAAAAGATTCATTTTTTGTTGAAATTATTACAGATTCTGGAATTGAGAAATTCAATTTTGAACAATCATTAAAAAGTTTAAGTTTCCAAGTTAATGAAGAAAATAAATTCATTACAACAATTATTCCATTAGAATTGTTAAGAGGACCATATGTGGTATTTCTTGATGATGAACAAATCTTATTTCACAAATCTATGAATGGTGAAACTCATACTACACTTGATTTCATACCTAAAACAACTGGAGAAATTACAATTACAGGGACTACTACAGAAATCACTACTACAGTTGAACCAAATGATTCTTCAGTTGAACCAAATGATTCTTCAGTTGAACCAAATTATCTAATATATGCCATTGTTGGTGGAATTGTAGCATCTGCTATTATAGCAACAATAATTCGCGTTAAACAAAAAACTACAAAATTAACACAAAAACAATAAATTAATCTCCACTAGAACCACATGAACAAAAACCATATTCATCTATTCTAATTTCACATACAGGACATTTTTCACCATATTCTACTTCCCATGGTTCTTTACCAAAAAGTTTGAAATGATCATCTATTTCTAGTGGAACGTCCCTCTCTTTTTCCAATGATTTGTATAAGTATCACAATTATACAAACATTATCGGAGAAAAATCATGAAAATTGAATGTGGATGTCATTGTATCAAATGCAAGAGTACAGATCTTGAATCAAATAGAATAGGCCAAATTGAAAAAGATGGGTATTTTGATATGCATCATACGTGTAATCAATGTAAAACTCACTTTGACCATTTAGATGGGGAAATTTTTTCTGATTGTGGAAAATGTGATTATTCTTCTAACTAACAATTAATGCATCTTTAACAAAATAGTGAGCTCGATCCTCATGAATATTTTTCATTATTTCTTTAGTTGATGCCATTTTTGCCAAAATCTTTGAAACATCCAATGGACTTGTTGCCCATCCATATTCTCTAAGTTGTTGAACTATTTCAGTCACAGTTCTTGGTGAATCAAAGAATCTACTAGTTTCTAAAATTCTAAGTTTTGATTTTATTTCACGAGGGGCAATGTATTTTGGATCACTGAATTCTGGTTCAAATATCTCAACATCATCTAAAGATTCTAAACCAGATTGTATTGGTTGTTCAGGTTTTGTTGAATCCTCAGTAGATTCAGTTTCGTAGACAATTTTTTCAGGATTTTCGGGCAAATAATTTGAAATATTATCAATTATTTCTCCAATTGTTTGATTATCAACATAGAAATCTCTAGAATCAACCTCTATCTCATTTTCTCCTATCTTGAGTTTTATCCTAGCCAATGAGAAAGTATTGTTTAATTTTGATTTATTTGGTTAGCTCTAATGTGGTTAAAGAGTAGATCAAAACTTTTACACAATTTTTTTGGGTGTTTTTTCATTTTAATTTGAAATAATGAAATTATGGGCAAATTACAGTTAGAATTATTCATTTTTCTGTCTTTGTGTAGCATCAATGTAAGGTATTTTTCAAATTAATTCAAATTGGAATGAATTTCATTTAGTGAAAATTTCTGGAAAACAATATCTTGATAACATTTGTTATTATTCTGCTTGTTTATTTTCCAACAGACAAACAAGCCATTTATACATCAAAAATAAGGTCTTCTCAAATGCTTACTGTTTTTGGTTCTACAGCTTTAGACACTATTAGAACTCCAAAAAAAACATTAAAGAATGTTTTAGGAGGTGCAGCAACTTTCGCAGCAATTTCTGCAAGTAATTTCGTAGATACAGGATTAATTGCAGTAGTTGGAAAAGATTTTCCAAAACAACATCATAAAATTTTATCCAAATATCTTGATTTACAAGGACTAACAATCAAAGAGGGTAAAACATTCCGCTATGATGGAAAATATGACAATACACTTAGTACAAGATCAACTTTAAAAACAGAATTAAATGTACTTAAAGATTTCAAACCAATTGTTCCAAAAGATTATAGAAAATCTCAATTTGTATACCTTGCAAATAATGATCCTGAACAAAATACTTTATTGTTGAAAGAATTCGACAAAGTAAAATTTTCTATGTGTGATACAATTGATTTTTGGATTTCTACAAAAAGAGAATCTGTAATTAAGATGATAAAATCCGTNGATGCAGTTGTAATTAATGANGAAGAGGCTAAACTCCTTACAAAAGAATTCAATTTGATAAAATGTGCAAAAAAAATGATGNNTTGGGGAGCAAAATATGTGATTATTAAAAAAGGTGAGCATGGTTCTCTCATGTTTTATGATGACATAATTTTCCCAACTGCAGGATTTTCATTAAAAGATGTAGTAGATCCTACAGGTGCNGGNGATTCTTTTGCAGGTGCAATGATAGGNTATCTTGCAAGTAAAAAATCAACTACTTTATCAGAAATTAAAAAATCNGTAGTTTATGGNAATATCTTAGGATCTTTTGCAGTTGAAAAATATGGNTTNGATGGATTACTAAAGATCANAAAAGGAGATATTGCAAAAAGAATTAAAACATATGAAAAAATGATTCAGTTCTAAAAAGACTTAAGTTCAATNATTTCTGAAAATAATTTATCATTGTCTAAAGAAATTTCTGAAGATAGNTTGGATTNAATTTTCAAACTTCAACAAGGATTATCAGAAATGATGAAACTTGATAGNTATCCTAAAGATTCAGAAANTAGAATTTCTGCATTAAGTACTGCAATTATGCATGAAGCAGTAGAANTACANAGAACAACNAACTGGAANTGGTGGAAAANTCCAACAAAATTNGATGTGNCTGAAGCAAGAGAAGAATTAATCGANATTTGGCATTTTGTTGTTCAAGCTTCACTTGAGCTAAATCTAACACCAGATGATATCGTAGAGGAATACAAAAAGAAAAATGAGATTAATCGGGAAAGGCAGAGAAATGGGTATTAGAAAGTTTTAATTTTATTNGATATTTTTTCAAAATNAATTTCATTAATCAAATTTACTAAAGTAANATTATGTTGAAAATATTGTATTTTTGATTTNGAANTACTAAGAAATGGATCTGGACTTGTNGAATTGATTATTCTNTTATTTTTATCAATTCCATTTTTATGTAATTGAAATAATGAATGTCCAGATTTATGNCCCCAAACTTCTTTNCCACAAACNATNATNNTNTTAATTTTTTGATGTTTGTTTACATATTCAATAATAGAGTCAATTCCTTTATTCTCAGAAAGTAATCTTCCTACAATGCAAATATCGTTAAAGATTTCAGAATTGGTGAATTTTTTGAGTAAATCTATGCTTGAAAGTGTACAAACTGCAATTGATGAATCAGGATTGCCCGTATAGAATTCTTCAGGAATAGGTAAGATAGTCTTACAGAATTTCCCAATTGCTTCACCCAAAGCATTCATGATACATCATGTATGGTTTTTGCAATAAATTCAATGTTATTTTTGGATACTTGTGATTTTCCTTGAAGATACATGAATTTTTATATTTCAAAATTCGGCAAACGGCATTATGAAACCTCGACATCTTGAAAAAACAGATTCAGGTTACAAAGTTTATCTGTACATTTTCTATATCTGTGGATTCATTATGTCGTCTTCACTGATTTTCGGAGTATATGTGACAATGATAGAATGGTTAGAAAATGGAACTTATGTAATGGGTGAGGCAATTCACAATACAACTATTCCTTTTGAAAATTTTGCCAGAGTTACAACTTGGATATTTTTTTCTACAATTATTGGTTGGTATTGTGTTACTAGAATTGGTTGGAGACGAACCGCTGGTGATAAAATTGTTGGAACAAAAATGGCATTACTTCAGTTGATGTTATTAGGATTTTCAATAATTGCTCTTTACGAAGTATTATACAATTTTACAGTATTAAATGCACAAATTGCTGCAGGGGTGATTAATGGAATTGTTCCAGATATAGATAGATTATCAGTNGCNTATCCAGATCCAGATAGACCNTGGAATTTAGTTTTTGCAACCAAAGTATTTCTTGCGGCTTTTATAATTAGTACACATGCATTTTATCTTAGNATAAAACCTAGAAAAANCTTNGATGAGTAAGAAATTTAGAAATTTATTCAGNTTAACTTGATTCGTGTTTTGTTGAACGTTTAAGAGCTTTTTCAATTGATTCTAAATTTTTGATTTCATTTTTAGAATTCATTGNTAGTGTTTTGATCATTTCAGGACCTAANTGAACTGATTGTTCAGGTAGNAGATCTAAAAATTTTTGGAGTCCTCTCTTATAATTTTCAATTAATTCTAGTCCATCTTCAAGAGTCATAATCNACATAAACATGACAGATATTCATAGGTTTCAGATTCAACTACACTTTTGAATAACTTTATACGTTTACAGCTCAAAAGCTGTTTTGATTTGGATATTACAGAAAAAGTTGACTTGATTCAAAGACCACCAACTGAAGAAGTAGTTACGCATGATGAATTAGTTGAATTATTCAAGACAAATTCATCTCCAAAACATTACATTGGTTTAGAGATTTCCGGATTTTTACACCTTGGAAGTTTGATTAGTACAGGCTTCAAAATTAANGATTTTGTAAAAGCAGGTGTAAAATGTAAAATTTTTCTTGCAGATTGGCATACTCTAATTAATGATAAACTAGGCGGAGACTGGGAAACAATTTCAAAGGTTTCNAAATATTATCAAGANGCATTCAANTTAGTTTGTCCTGATGCAGAAATTGTTTTAGGTTCAAAATTATATGAAGAAAAAACAGAATATTGGTCTGAGCTTGTTAAATTTACAAAACATATGTCAATTGCTAGAACAATGAGAACTTTAACAATTATGGGTCGTTCTGAAGACGATAAAAAAATTGATGTNGCAAAATTACTTTATCCAGCAATGCAAGCAGTNGATATTCATTCTTTAGATGTTGATATTGCTCATGCTGGAATGGATCAGAGAAAAATNCACATGTTGGTAAGAGAAGTATTCCCTAAAATGAAATGGAAAGTTCCAGTAGCTGTTCANCATAAATTATTACCAGGNCTTTCAAAACCTGCAGATANCAGTGATTCTCAAATATTAGGAAAGATGAGTAAATCGGATCCAAATTCAGGTATTTTTATTCATAACAANGATGATGANATAAAGAAAAAAATCAGTAAAGCATGGTGTGAAGAAGCAAATATTCAGAATAATCCATTATTAGAAATTGCAAAAACAGTAATTTTTCATGAATTTAATGAAATGAATGTTGAAAGACCTGAAAAGTTTGGCGGTAATNTATCATATTTTGATTACAATCAACTTGAAGCNGACTTNGTTGGAAAAAAATTACATCCAGGTGATTTGAAACAAACTGTTGGAAATTATTTAGTAAAAATAGTTTCTCCAATTAGAGAAAAATTGNATTTAAGTGAAGANATTCACGAAGCAATTAAGAAAAGCTTTTAGACTTTTAGATCAGNATTAGTTTGTTCTTCTAAATTATATTTTGACTTGTAACCTCTGGGATTNATCATCAAATCTTTGTAAGTATAAGTTGAAGAATTTCCAATAATTACAGTACTNATCATTCCTAATGTGTCTGAATGTTTGGGTAAATTTTCTAAATCAGTCATAACTATTGTTTCAGATTCTCTAAATGCACCCTTGATAATTGCAACAGGTGTTGTAGGTTTCCTATATTTTAGAAGAGTTTCTCTAGTTTCTTGTAATTGATGAATTCTTTTCTTGCTGGCAGGATTGTAAATTACAATTACAAAGTCGCCTTTAGCTGCTGCTTCAACTCTTTTTTTAATTACTTCCCATGGAACCAACAAATCACTCATACTTACTACNGCAAAATCGGTCATTANTGGTGANCCAATAATTGATGCACATGAATTAAGNGCAGANACNCCAGGAACAATTTCCACTTTAAGACCATCTTTTGGGTTCCATCCAGTTTCTGCAAGTGTTTCATAAATCAATCCAGCCATTCCATAAATTCCAGGATCACCACTGGAAACAAGCGAAACAATTTTTCCTGATTTTGCAAGATCAATACATTGGTGTGCTCTTTCAACTTCTTGNGTCATTGCATATCGATAAACTGTTTTACCTTCAATTAGATCTGAAACCAAATTTACATAAGTTTCNTATCCAACAATAATATCACTTTCAACAATTGCTTCTTTTGCTCGAAATGTCATATGGTCATTATGGCCAGGACCAACACCAACAATGTAGAGTTTACCAGTCAATTTNANAATTAATTTTTTATCAAGTAATTTATCCGTTTAGTGAAATGGTTATTGAAATTGATATCAAAAATGCTCATTTGAGGNAAAATATCACAGATCCATTATCTAGAGTTAGTCTGGTTGAAATTATTCATCTAAATGGTTTCTCTTCAATTAATTTTNTCTAATACAAATTCATTATGTAAAGCACGTACTACCGTATTTGTATCAGAATTTTTTACAACAAATGCAAGATTAAGTTCNGATGAACCTTGAGTAATCATTGATACGTTNACTTTGTTTTTCTGAACTNCGGAAAATACTTTTGATGCAACTCCAACTGTACCTCGCATTCCTGAACCTATTAAAGCAATAATTGCAACATCGGTAGTAACTTCTAGTTTTTTGATAATTTTTCCTAACAATTCCAATTCCAAAGAACTTGTTGCTTTGTCAAGATCAGTATTTTTAACAACTATAGTTATACTTGATTCTGANGGATTTTGTGAAATCATCATTACGTTAATTCCAGCTTTTGCCAATGTTTCAAATATTTTTGCTGCNGTACCAGGATTGCCAACCATNCTACCTCCTCTAATATCGATTAACCCATTGTTTCTNACATAACTTACACACTTNACAGTATTTTTTACAGNTTTTGAAGGAGANGCAGATACTAGTGTTCCTTCATTTTTTAGATTGAAAGANCTTCGAATTTTCATTGGTATTTTCTTTGTTAATANAGGCTCAAATGTTCGTGGGTGAATTTGTTTTGCTCCAAACAAAGCCATTTCAACTGCTTCAACATATGAAACTTCTTTAAGCAATTTTGCATTTTTGACAATCTTNGGATCTGCTGTCATTAATCCATCTACATCACTCATTAACCAAATTTCATCTGCTTTGATAGAAGAACCAATTGTTGTTGCTGAATAATCAGAACCACCTCTACCAAAAGTTGTTACATGTCCATGTTGATCAGCACCTACAAATCCACCTACAACAGGNATTGTTTTCTTTGAAAATAGANCATCAATTGTTTTTGATGTTCTTAATCTTGTTGTATCCATTAATGGTTTTGNTTCACCAAAATTTGAATCAGTTACAATNCCTACTTCTTTTCCAGTAAGAGGAATTGATTTTTTNCCTGAATCATTAAGTGCTGATGAAACTAATTTTATTGACAATCTTTCACCAAATGAAATTAGATAATCCATTGATCTTGGTGTTACTTCACCTAACAATACCATTCCATCAATTAATGCAAGAAGTTCTNCAAAGTCCTGATCTAATTTTGTTAATAATTTNTTTCGGATATCAGATTTTTTGATTGTTTGTTTGGCNAATTGTTTATGTCTATTGATAATTTTTGATGCAAGTTGTTCGCCTTTTNATTTATTTTCTTTTTTTATTGANTCAGATATTCCTATTAGATCATCAGTAGTTCCACTCATTGCAGAACAAACNACTACAATTTGATTTTTCGTTGATAGNGAATTCAGATATTTAGCTATTGCAGTGATATCTTTTGCAGAAGAGATTGACGNCCCACCATATTTTATTACAAGTTTCAATTCAAAATACTTGAATTTGTTAATCTTTAAATGCTTTAACTTTCCACGCGTGGGGCCAAGTAAAAGTGGATTCTACCAATATTTGCTACTTTNAATTCAATTCTTAGAGGTTTTGCGCTTGAAAATTCACATGTGATAAAGCCTGCAGTGGATCCTACGGCTTTAACTACNGGATTAAGATATTCTAGGCTGTAAGTTCCAACAGCNTCTTCTTTTGAAGAAATTTCTTCAATTTCTTTGTCATCTTTGTCTAGATCAATTACAACCTCACCNGAATCACCTTTNCCTGAAAAATCTGCATTTGAATCAACAGTTTGTATTGTTAAATAATCAGATACAACTTGTACNTCTCCTAAAATTTTATCAAATTTTGAAGACGATAAAATAATTTTTGAATCATATGGGATTTTTGGTAATGGNGTATCTGTTGCAGAGCTTTCAATTAAACGCATTTTGTATTTTTTATTTTTTCCAACTGTAACAAGNAACATNTTTTGATCAGAAATACTAATTTCAATACTATCTGTTTTAGCAGCTCTTTTGATAAGTTTAGAAAATTCATCTATTCTTACTCCAAATTTTATATCACTGTCACATTCATATTTTTCAAATGCAGAATTTGGCCAAGANATATCAATTAATGCAACATGAGAAGGATCCATTCCTCTAAAAGAAATTCCTTCTGCNGTTGCAACAAAAGTTGCTTCTTCAACAAGTGTNGAAATTGCTGAAATGATTGCNTTTAGATCATCTGAACCACTTGTTTTTGCTTCAAAAGTCAAATCAATTTTCTTGACTCAAAGTTCCAGTTAAACGTTATGTGTAATCACGCCAGGTGTATTTACANTTNTGACAACGATAAAATCTAGTTGTAGGTTCATCTGCACTTCTAGTTTGAAACATCCANCNNACTGCCTCATCATGACCACATTTTTCACAANNNATTTTNANTGTTGGNTTTGAGTCTTCTCCCTCATTNCCTTCAAATGCAAGTAATGAAAAATCTGGTTCTTCCTCTGAAGTTATTTTTTTTGTTTGTTCTGCTTTNTCAATTTCAGAATAATCACATTTAGGACAATTACCTTTTTTTAACTTGACCTCACACTTGGGGCAAAACTTCAATCTAATTTACCTGAATTTTAGAATTAACTAGTTGTTTTAACTCATCAGATATTTTTATTGCTGTATCTGTTGCNTTTTTNATCTCTCCTAGGGGTTTTGAATTAGAAGTGATTCTCATCCAGATTTCATTTTTAAGAGGATGTTTTACNATTACACCAGCAAAATCTACATTTGATTGTTTTAGAAGTTCGTGCTGAATTATGTATAATAGCCCAATATCAGCATCTTTCATTGAAAGANTCATTTCTTTTGATTCAGAATTAATTACTTCAAGATCCATGTAATCCAAAAAAACACTTATTGTGGATATAAATCATTATGAGCGAGAAGAATGGGAGAAAGTCGNATTTCTGATATTAAATTGGTAAAAAGCAAGGATGAGTACTCATCTGATGAAAATGTGGAGATAAATGTNCAATTTTCAGTTGAAGGNGACCTTAGAGANGCTTTCAATGAGGCAAATTGGACTAAAGCATACAACAATTATGATGNCTCATTTAAGATGAAATATGGAATAAAANTAACATCNGGGGGATTCAGGAAAAAAGANGTAGGTAAAACTATTGACACGTATAGAAAAGCATCTATTTTTTGGACAAGAAATCCAAAACTTGTCAATCCAATGAAGGATAGAAGNGTATGGGTTCAAGTAGCTAAAAACTTTGAGCCATTTATCAGATTAACAGAAGAAGAAGTAAGAGAAGAATTGTTTGATTTTAATGAGAAATTTGTATTCAAAGCATCAGATTTAGGAAAAGGTAATCACANGATAGGTTCTGAAGCATTTNCATCATGGCAAAAACATGATTATACAGAACNAGGGAACATCAAAAANAGNTCTAATGAAATTGAGATTACGATCAATTAGGGATATAAGGAACTTTTTGGGTGAAATAGNAAATGGCAAAATATGATGGTCTTNTAGGACAACCAATTCTTGAAATTGAAGAACCTGATAAAGAAGGTGGAATTACATTTATTCTTAAAGATAACAGNTTTTTATTTATCAAAGCAGTTGACGGAAAAATTGAGACGGTATCAATTCCAGAATAGGTGAATTANATGGAAAAATTNGATGCAATCAAAATGTCAGAACTTGTTAAAGTAGAAGATTCTGATTCAGGNAGNGAGTTAACATTATTNTTTAATGAGAATAAAACTTTGAAGATCAAAATTGTAGATGGAAANTTAGTTTCAGAATTTGTATAAACTAATTTTTAACATGTTTTTCAAAAAAACCAATAGCTAATTCTTGNACTTCAGATTGAATGGAACCTGGNCTATCACTTCGAATTTTTTCAATTGCTTTTTTTGCAGTGAATTTTTTATATTTTACAAAATAACATGCAAGAATTGTTCCTGCCCTTCCCANNCCAGCTGCACAATGGACCATTACTGATTGATCGTTATTGATTTGTTCATGGATAAAATCTACTGCNGATTCTATTTTATCCATATCAGGTGCAGCAAAGTCAGGAGTTGGAACATGCAAATAATCAATACNTTGTACCCATTCATCNGGTAATGAGTTTTCAGTCATTGTAACAATTGATTTTACACCTTGGTTNACAATCCAATTGAATTCATCAAAANTTGTTGGCATNCCTGAACCAGCTAATTNTTCNTCAATTAGCCACGAAAAGTTAGTTGGTTTTTTGGTGATTTTNCCATGTACTTTNCTCCAAATATTTCCAGGTTTACTCATACGTTGTATCAATATTTGCCTGTTTTTAGCATTACGAAATTATTTNAGAATAAACTATAATGCAATTGCTCTCACAGGAGAACCTGTTGCATCTTTGAGTTTTAANGGAAGTATTGTAAAATTAAATTCCTTTNTTGTAATTTTATTTAGATTTGCTAANTTTTCTACAATCAAAATATTATTTTTTGATAAAATATTATGAACANTAAATGAATTATCTTTNCCAAGATCTATACTAGGTGAATCTATNCCAATAAGATTAACTTTTTTTGATGTAAGATANTTAGCTGCTGCTAAGTTTAATCCNGGATTTTCTGTAAAATAATTATTATTTTTCAANTTTTTTTGCCATCCNGTGTAAAAAAATATTGAAGAANAAGTTGGGATTTTGTAATTGTTTTTTTCAAATAAAANTATATCAGATTTNGTAATGGGGGTATTCTTNGTTTTTTGTAATTTAATNAAGATAGCTTTTCCTAATAATCGATCTAGTGGAATTTGGTTAATTTTTACTCCATTTTTTGCAAAATGGTATGGNGCATCAAGATGAGTTCCAGTNTGTGAGCTTAGAAATAATAGTTCTAAATTNTATCCATCATCTTTTAGATTAGACCAATGGATAAATTGTGGTTTTGGTGAACCAGGAAAACTAGGAATAGTTTCAGAGATTGTTAGTGTAAGATCAATTGGTTTCACATCAATAGNNTCCAATAAGTGATTAATCAGTTTTTGAATCATCAAAAGTTAAATANTCATTTAAGAAAATTTTCTTGTGCCTACTGCNTATGTTTTATTGAATTCGGATTTAGGTTCGGATGAATCAATAATTAATGATGTTAAACAAATNCTANCAGATGAAAATGTTGCTTATGAGGTTCAAGGNGTTTATGGCGTATATGATATCGTCTTAAANTTGACCTCTGATGATGCAGAAAAANTACGTGCAATAATTACTAACAAAGTCAGAAAAATAGGTAAAGTTCAATCAACATTAACCATGATGGTTATTGAAGAGCAGGAAAATCTATAATTTCTTAATTGCATCAATTACTTGAAGTATTTCAGATTCNGTGTTGAAAAAATGAGGAGAAGCTCGTACAATTTTTGTATCCGAAATTTCTCTTACAGCTAAAATAATATTTTGTTTNTCAAGTTTATCAACTAATTCTTGTGAATTAACTCCTTTAATGTTAAAAGATACAATACTNGTTCTATCATTCGAATTTGTTGGTCCGTATAAAATAATATTTTTAATTTTTGATAATTCTTCTCTGAAAAGATTTGAAAGGTATTGATTTTTCTTGTGAATATTTTTCATGCCAAATTTAAGTAAATAATTTGCAGATGCTTCTAATCCAACAATTCCAACATAATTTCTAAATCCAGTTTGAAATTTGTCTGGNATTTCTTTGAAAGCAAGCTTNGTCTCATCATAAATAATTGCAGATTCACCACCAATTGTTTGTGGAACCAATAATTCACTTGANTTTCTACTACAATAAAATAAGCCAGTCCCCATTGGGCCGCATANCCATTTTGAGCCNTTAAATGACATAAANTCACATTTGATATCAGATACATCAATGTCGCNGATACATCCTATAGTTTGTGCAGCATCAATAAAGAATGAAGTTTTTTCTTGAATAATTTTTGCTATTTCTTTTACAGGTAAAATAGAACCTGTATTATACAACGCATGACTTAGTGCTACAAGTTTTGTATTTTCATCAATATAAGATTCTAAATCATCTAATTTGAAAAAACCATTTTTATCTATAGGCAGATTTTTGATTGANATTTTTTCTTTTAATTTAATCCAAGGGTAAAAATTTGAATGGTGTTCATGTGTCATTCCACGAATAATCACATTTGATTTNTCATTATATGAAAGTCCATTTGCTACAAAATTTATTCCATCAGTAGTACTTTGTGTAAGAACTACTTCATCAGGTTGACAAGAAATAATTTTTGCAATTATCTTTCTAACATTTCTTAATTTTTCAGTAACAAATGATTCAGAATCTTTNGAATCAGGACCAATTGTATTATANGAAATTAGAAAATCTCTCATGGCATCAATACTTTGTAAAGGCATAAGAGATACAGANGCATTATTTAGATAGATTTTATCAGAGATGGGNAAATCATCTGAAATATCTTTTGATACTAAATTCATTATTATATCTGTAAAATGCTAAAGGGGTGTTGGATAAAAGTCCTGAGTGGGTTTTAGATGATAATTTAACACANATTCAAAATGAGTTTGGAAAAAATATTCCAAGTATAGTATTNTGTTCAGANCCTTTCTATAAAATAGAATTTCTTAATAGACTAATCAATTCTGTTGAAAATTTAATAATTTTTGTAGATATGGATTTGCTTTATACAGGATATGTTGAGTCTGGAATGATTCAGAAAAAAGATAANCTAATTATTTTTCATCCAAATAAAGAGAATTGGAAAGAAAAATTATCAGAAATCATTACAAAAACATCAAAAGAGNAAATTCTAGTTNTAATTGATTCATTTAATGGAGTTTTCAATATGTTTGATGATCTTGAATCTATGAGATTCATCAATTCATGCATAATGTTACTTNCGTCTCTTGGAAGAAANACCAATTCATCAATTATTGTAACTGCCATGGCAAGAAAAAAAGAAAATGATGAATGGGTAATATCNCCAGGAGGAAAACAGATCATCAAATCAGAAAAAACAGGAGTGTATTTCCTTAAAAAAATTGAAGAGAATTTNATAATTTCAAGTTTAGATAAAACAAACTCAAAGATTTACAAAATTAAAACCGATAGATTTTGAATTTAATGCGATCAAAAATCAAAACAGTGTTATAAAATTTGAAACGCCGTTATANCTCANTTTTTTTAGATAAATTATATAAATGCCAAATTACGNATTATTTTTGTTATGCCAGTAGGAATTATTCCAGACATCAGCGAACAAATGTGTATCGGATGCGCACTATGTGTAGAAATCTGTACAACACTTGGTCCAGATGTCCTTAGAGTAAAACCAGTCGAAGGCTGGAAGAGAGGTAAAGCATTTGTNTTNTACCCAGAAAGATGTATNNCNGATGGTGCATGCATNGGTGTATGCCCAACAAAAGCAATCTTNTGGATGAGACCAATGGACTTTACNGTTGGACAACCAGTTCCACTCCANAAAGACTCAGTCTTCGTNAAAGGTTGGACTGAATTAATCGANTAGATTAATTCAATCAATTTAATTTCTTTTTTATTATTTTAAAATTTAACAGTCCCTGGATTATTTTTTGGTAAATCAGGTTTTTTCTTAAACCATAATAGCACAAAAATAAATATTTCATATTTTTGATATGTAAATTATCTTATTTTACTACTAGAATTATTTTCCAAAAGTGATTTTGTTGATACAGTGTATCCTACATAACCATGATCAGATGACATTAGTTTATTTTCTACTTTCTTAAACAAATATTCCTCATTATCTTTTAGTAATTCATAAAAATTCTCTCCAATAACCACACCATTTGTAGATGCATTTCGGTTAAGTTTAGCACACCTATTAACAGTAGTTCCAAAAATGTCATTTACTGAAGATGTGGATGATTTTGCAATTCTTACCATTCCATATGTAGCGCTCGTTCTATAGTTAAACAATGGTAAATTTTGTTCGTTTAATTTTTTTGTGATTTTTTTATGTTCTTGACTTAACGCCAAACAGCAATCTAAACATTTTTTCAAAATAATTTTTTCTTTAGAAGATTCTACTGCAAAATAAAAAAGAAGTGCATCCCCAATGTTTTTTGAAACAACCCCGCCATGTTTTTCAATAATTAATCCCATCGAATTTATAAAAATTTTATAAAATTCACTAGTTTGTGATGAGGAAAGTGTTGCACAAATTTTTGTTGAGTTCATTATATCAATTAAACCTACACAGTATTTTTTACTCTCATCAGAAAATTGTAACAAAATATGTTCTTGTTGTTGGATTACCTCTTCTTTTTCTTTAATTTGAATTAATGATTTTTGTAATTTTTCTGCCATCAAATCAAATGCTTCGGATAATTCGCCGATTTCATCTTTTGTTTTGATACTAGTTCTTACATCAAAGTTCCCTAACGCAATTTTATTTGCTGCACTTTTCAATTTGATTAGAGGCCTTGAAAGAGATTTTGATATTACAAAAGCAACAATACCCATTGCAATTGTGATTACTATTCCTGTGTGGATAATTCTGTCTTGTAGAATACGTATCGGTTTTTCTACTTCATATTTATCAATTCCTGCAAGTAAAACAATTCCTAAATCATTTGCACAATAAGAAGAACCATAGATTGGGACATTCCTATAATCAATGTAAAATCCTAAAAATTCTTGATCATCATTAAAACATTTTTGAACAGCTAATGTGTCAACTTTTTGCTCAAAAATTGCATTTTCAAAAAATCTAGATTCAGACAACATTAGAGATTCATTATTTACAATGTATACTTCACCAGATTCTCCCAATCCGCTTCTATTCAAAACAATATTATCTAATGCAGTTGTTCTCATTTTTGAAATTATTACTCCAATTGATTCATCGCCCCTTTTATTATTATCAGCAAAAACTGGAGATACAACAATCATTTTTTTGCTAGATTCAACAGGTTCAAATTCGATAAATGGTTTTTTTAATCCTTTTAGGAACAATTCATTTTCTTTAAAATTTTCATTTTTAATTCCGCTAAGTGAAAAAAATACATTTCCATCTTTTCCAACTATTTTAACATCTTCTAACTCAATTGAGAATCCAATTAGTTCTTGAAATGCTTGAACTTGAATTAGGAAATCTTTTCTGTTAATATCTTTGAATTCTTTTAGTTTGTTTTCAGGGCGATCATTCATTTGTGAAACTAAGATTTGGATCATTGGATCATTTGCAAGAATATTGTTTTGTTCTACTCTAGATTCAAAAAGTACTCGTAAAGTCTCTCCACGTATAGTTGATTCCCCAATTAATTGATCACCTATTCTTTCTTTTAGAATTTCATCAGCATAATTGAAACTAAAAAAACCAGTTATTGAAAGGGCAATGAAAGAAACAATCATCACCAAGAAAATCAGTTTTTTGCTAAGATTTATTGTGATTGACAATTACTTTTTAGTAGAGTTATTGCATATCAACGCTTCCGATCTTAGGAAAATTATTTTAAAAACCAAATTTAGATTTCCAACCACTTTTTTGCTTAGAAATATTCTTTGAGAGATTATCAAGCATATCATATGTAATTGTAAATCCATTTCCAACCAAAGTGGCATCTTTAGTAAAATTTTCTTTGTTAGGCATAAATTTATCATCTAAATCTCTGATTTTTTTAGTTTTTAGATCAAACAATCTGATTTTTTTCCCATTTTCAAGTTTGATAATTCCATCACCGCTTAATCCTTGAATTGAAAATTTTTCAAAGAAACGAATTGTTCCTCCTTGTTTTAATTCAATTATAGAGTCATAGGTGAATTTTCCACCATAAAATAAAACTTCACGTGCAGAAATTCTTACATCATCTTCTGCATTAAGAATGATTATTGAATCAGCATCAACTGAAACAGTATCTATTAGATTTTCAGCAATAATTTTTCCATTTGGAGATGAAATGTGTGTTCTATGTTCTTGAATTTGGAAAACACCTACTTTTCCATCCGGATCCTCTACTCTGAATTTTCTCCCATAAACATTTCCAATAACAATATTTCCACTATCAACAACAATCTCTGCACCATTTTCAATTTTGTATTTATTTTCTAATGGATTGATAAATTTAAAATCTCCAGATGTAAGATGAATTTTTGTTTGAAATTCTTTTGTCCATGATGGACTTGTAATGCTTCCCTGCATAGTTATAGGTCCATCATAAGTAATACTTCCTGCCATAAAATTTCCTTTAATAGATAAAGAACCATTTGCCTTTCTTTCTAATTCAATTTCACCCAGAGTTTTTGAACCAAATAATCTTGTTGCGGTTAAATTTGATTTGTTTAATGTGGCTGCCCAATTTTCAGCTGTTTTCATTTCTTTTGATAATTGTTGACCTAAAATCTGATTTTTTCTTTTAACGTCAGCTTCTGTTTCATCAGAATATACTCGTGAATTATTTCGTTTTTCAATGTCTGTTTCAGGATATTTTTTACCAATTTTGAGATCTTCGTAAGCTTGTTTTATTTTGATAAATTGTTCATTTTCTCCACCACGATCTGAGTGATATTGAAGAGCTAATCGTCTAAATGCATCTCGGATTTCTTTTTCAGTCGAATCTTCTACAATTCCTAATATATCGAAATTATTTTCAACCATATTTGATCTTGTCTAAAGTAGTTTTCTTAATTACTATACTTGTAGTTTTTTATGTACAACAAATCCATAAAAAAATTAGTTTTTATGAAAAAAGAGGAAAATTAGAATTATACATATTTTTCCTGTCTTGTTTTAAAAATACATTAAACAGAAATTTAGTTTTTCGTAGATTTTACAAGTGCAATTATTGCAATCACAATCCCAATTATTCCAATTCCAATTCCAATATAACCAAAATCAGGTAATTGTTTTGTTTCTTCTAAATTACTAATTGAGTCTTTTAATCCACTAACATCTTCAATTAATGCAGTATGACCATCAATCATTTGTCTAACTGTAAGATCTGATGGTTCAGGAAATTCAATGTAAGAGCGTTCTGAAACTTTAGGCGGATGCATGGATAAACTAATTGGGGTTTCATTTATCATTCCTAACATATTTGCTTGATAAAATCCAGAAAGTGTTGGATTGACAAATGCATAATATTTTCCAGGAATGTCATGATCAGGAGAAAGGGGAAGTGTGATACTTTCATCTTTGTAGATTAATTGCATTTTAACAGTTTTTTTCAATCCTTCAATTCCATTTTGAAATTCCTGAGATTCTGCACATTCTATTGGTTCTAAATTTTCAGAGCATGAAATTAATGGACTAACAAAAAATTCAATCCCATTGGTTTCACCAGAAACAACCGGTTCGTTCATCCAACCAATTTCTACTCTATATTCTCCAACTGCATCTACAGTATGACCATATGAAATACCAACTAAACTTGGAAAAATCAATAATAATAATAAAATTTTCATATTTGAAAAATATTATATTATTTTAAAAGTGTTGATCTAATTCCTTAAAAACAATTTAAGATGATATGATATTTTGCATTTCATCTTCAAAGAAGAATTTGTCTGAGAATGCAGGCTTAAGATCATCTAACCAAATTGCATTTTCATCATATTTTGCAAAAAATGGAGTATCTACCCAATCAGGATTTCTACCTTGTAAAAATTTTAAAACAATGGTTTTTTGATTATTTACATTAGCTGTTCCAATAACATGTACTTTTCCTGGAGTTGCAGACATACTAGGTCCACGAACAGTTCTTGCTAATCCACTTACTGTAGAATATGCATTTTTGAAAATTTCATGAGCCTTTAGAAGAGGAACTCCAAAATAATGTTGAGCACCTGTATCTCTTACAACAAACATGTAATATGGAATACATCCCAATTGAACTTGTTTACTCCACATTTTTGCCCACATTTCTGAATTATCATTAATATGAGCTAAAAGAGGAGATTGTGTTCTAATTTGTGCTCCTGTTTCTCTCACTTTCTTAATTGCATTTTTTACAGAATCTGTTGATAATTCATTCAAATGATTAAAGTGGGCCATAAATGCAAGATGAATTCCATTATCAGTGATTTTTTTGAAGACATCTAACATTTCTTGTGAATCAAAATCTGTTAGGAATTTGTATGGCCAATAAGAAAGAACTTTTGTTCCAATTCTAATTGTTTTAAGATTTGGAAGTTTTGCATCAATTAAAGTATCGATATATTTTGAAAACATTTTAGCTTTCATGATCATAGGATCACCCCCTGTAAATAGAACGTCGCTTATTTCTGGATGTTCTGTAAGATATTGAACAAGTTGTTGTCCTTCTTGCATTGCAAATTTCATTTCATCCATTCCAACAAATTGTGGCCATCTAAAACAAAAACTACAATATGCATGACAAGTTTGACTTTGACTTGGGAAAAAAAGACATGTTTCTTTGTATTTATGTTGCATTCCATACAATTTGGTTCCATCTTTCAATGTAGGAACATTTAGTTCCATTTGACCCGCAGGATGTGGGTTTAGTTGTAAACGAATTTCATTTGCAATAGATGCTATTTCTTTTTTATCAGAATTATTTTTTAATGCAGTTGCCATTTTTTGAAAATGTTCTTGTTTTAACATTCCTTTTTGTGGAAAAGTCAAAACAAACATTGGATCATTTGGAATGTTATTCCAATCAATTAATTGTTCAACAACGTAGTTATTTGCTTTAAAAGGTAGAACATTGCCTACAACTTCCATTTCAAATTGAGCTTCTTCAGAAAGATTTTGGATATGTGGTATACTTCGAAAATTTGATAGTGTGAATGATTTTAGCGATGGTGAATCATCCCAAACTGATTCCTGATAGGTCATTTGTTCAAAAAGTATTTTGCCCTTGTTAAAGGTTACAAGCTTTTTACGCATGAATTTTTAATAATTTGATTAATCTTTCATTAAATAATGACAAAATGTCTTAACGTTTGTATTCAAGGATATAGACTACATAAAAATAGTGATTAATTATGGCTGAGGATGAATTTTCGCAAATATCAGTTGGGGAATTTGAAACTGTTTCGCAGCTAATAGCATCGTCTGAATCACTCCAAATAGCTTTTTTCATAATGATTGTAGGAATTGTTGGTATAGTTATTGGATATAGAAAATTTTCATCTTGGGTGGGCTCTCAAAAATTTTATTACAAAAGACCACATTTTTCAAGATTTTTGCGAAGAGCTGTATTACCATTTTTTGCAATTGCGTTAATCACCGCCATCAATATTTATGCTCAAACGGGAATTTTGTTAGGAGAAGAAGGATCAATAAGTGGAAATGGAGAGACTTCTGTTCGTGAAAAATTTACAAAAATTCTCAATACTTTTAATATTTTAGTTATTGGATATACCATTTCTCATCTCATACCGATCAGTCTCACTAAACGTGACAAATCAATTTTAGAAAAAAATGATTTTGATGCTTGGTTTGAAATGAGAGGATTTATCGATGATAAAAATGATCTGTTTCATAAGTTATACAAATGGAATCCACCACAAATTACTCCAGAAGATATTGATGAAAAAGAGTTTCAAGAATTACTTGGAACAAAAGAAGGTATGATTTACTTGGAACAGTTCCGAACTACAAAAGGAAATCCAATTGGAGGATTTGAAAAGATTATAGAAAATCCATTTGAAGAATGGAAAAAATCTGAACGTAAAAAATATGATAAATATTATCAAAATTGTATTACAGGGAATAATCAATCAGGTAGAAAATTAAGACCTGGAGCAAAACCTGATGAAATATTTCCAATAGATGTATGGAGAGAGGAAAAAAGAGTAAATGGATATGAACCAATAATTCCCAGCTCTCGTCCTCCAGGACATGCAAAGAAAACAAGAGAAGGACTTCCAAAGTCTGCAAAACAAATTCTTCCTGTAGGAATTTTTATTGCAACAATTTTGGGGGTTGTTGCATGGTGGGGTGTTGATTTGATTGTAATTGCTACTGCAACAGGTGGATTTTCTATTGGTTTAGGTTTAGCATTACAAGAAACAATGCAGAATTATTTTGCATATATCATGATTAGAAAAGACAAAATTGTCATGGAAGGTGATAGAGTACAGTTAGACACAGGATATAATGGAAATGTGCATAAGATTACTCCTAGAGTCACGTACATTAGAGATGCATTACATGAATCAATTGCAGTTATACCAACAAGACAACTAGTAAATGCTCAGATTGTAAATTATTCAAAAGAAAACAAATTGGTTCCAGCAATAGTAAAAGTTGGAGTTTCCTATTTGAACAATCCTCGTCAAGTAGCTTCAATTTTGGTAAAAGTAGGAAAGCGAGGAATGAATGAAATTCTAGACGGAAAAGATAGACATCTTATCAGACAAAAAAAATGTCCATATCTAAATGAAAATAAACCAAGTTGTGGTTGTGATAAAGAACTTCATGTAGAAGTAACACAACCAGTAGTTCGATTTAATGAATTTAATGATTCATCACTTGATTTCTCAATGTGGGTTTATGTTAGAGATTATGGAGCTCAATTCAAAACAAAAACTGATTTGAGAATGATAATGTATGAAGAATTTAAAAAATATGATATTAGAATTCCATGGCCAATTAGAACTGTCTATCAAGGAGACGAAAAGAAAGAATTTGATGAGATTAGTCAATTAGATCCTGATAGAAATAAAGTAATTGATGAATTTGGTCTTGGAGATATAGGACGTGGAGAAGGAGATGACTAGTTTATTTTTCTCAAAACTTAAGAATCCCATTAAATTACATTTTCTTGTTGAGTAATGTTTCAGTAATTTCAGGAAAATCTTCTGAAGAATTAGCAAAAAAATTATCTAAAAGAATTAAAGCAAATTTGATAAAATCAACGATAAGAGTTTTTCCTGATGGAGAAAGTAAGATAACACTTAGTGGTAAAATATCAAAAAAGAAATCAATTGTTGTACAATCAATTTATCCACCTGTTGATTCAAATCTAATACAAGCATTATCTTTAATTTCAAAAGCTAAAGAAATTTCTTCTGAAGTAATTGCTGTAATTCCATATTTGGGATATGCGAGACAGGATAGAGAGTTTTTATCAGGAGAAATTGTTACCATGAAAGTTCTTGCAAAATTATTCAAGGGTGTAGGTGCATCAAAAATAATTGCCGTTGATATTCACAGTGTGATTGGTCTCAAACATTTTACTATCAAATCTAAAAATGTGACTGCAATCCCAGATCTTGTAAAATATTTCAAAAAATTAAATCTAAAAGATCCAGTTGTTGTTTCTCCTGATCAAGGAGGAAAAGATAGGGCACAAGAATTTGCAAAAGAATTTGGTTCAGAATTTATTGCTTTAGAGAAAAAAAGAGACAGAAAAACAGGTAAGGTACAAATCAAAACAAAAAATGCAGATGAGGTAATGGGTAGGGATTTAATTTTAGTTGATGATATGATAAGCACTGGAGGAAGTATAATTAATGCAACGCAGTTTCTTAAGAAACAAAAATGTAAACAAGTGTATGTTGCTTGTACACATGCTCTTTTAATGAATAATGCTGAAAAGAAAATAAAAAATGCAGGAGTTACAAAAATTGTTAGTACAAATACAATTCCTGGGAAAACATCCATGGTAGATGTTTCTAATACAATTTCAAAGGCAATAATGTAATGCCAGAAAGTTTTTTTGTTTTATCTAAAGACAACTTGGAATTAGCAATAGATGAAATAACTGCTATTTCAAAAATGTATGATAAATTTTCTAAAATAAAAACAATTTCTAATTTAGTAATAGTTCAATCAAAAACAAACTGGAATGATATATCAAATAGAGCATCATTTGTTAAAGTGTCCGGACAAGTATTGAGAAAAATGTCAGGATTATTTTTGGATGAAGATCATTTTGAGATTTTAAAAAAGGCTGAAACATTTGTTTGCAGAATCATCAATATATCATCAAATCAATTCAATATTCCAGAATTAGAAAATTCAATGGGTGATATGATTTCAAAATTCTCTCATGCAAAAGTAAAATTAGAAAATCCAGATATCACCGTTTATCTAATTTTTACTAATGAAGAAAATTTTTTTGGGTTTTCTAAACGAGTTAATGAGAAAAGTAGACCAAAAAAGATCAAAAATTATCCTCATGAATTAGATTGGAAATTAACTAGAGTTATGATAAATTTGATTGGGATAAAACAGGGGGAAACTGTATGTGACCCATTTTGTGGTACTGGGACCACTCTATTAGAAGCTGAATCTATGGGAATTAATGCAATTGGGTTAGATTTTGATAAAAAGATGTATG
Organism: Nitrososphaerota archaeon; assembly: GCA_002730325.1. Taxonomy (GTDB): domain Archaea; phylum Thermoproteota; class Nitrososphaeria; order Nitrososphaerales; family Nitrosopumilaceae; genus Nitrosopumilus. The sequence continues at coordinate 25,714 of PBZV01000019.1, read as the reverse complement.
AAATTGCAAAAGAAAACCTCAAAGTAAATAGTTACAAATCTAAAATTATTAATTCTGATTTTCAAGAATTAGTGAAAATTTCTGGAAAATTTGATGGAATAGTCACGGATTTGCCTTATGGAAAATCTTCCAAAACTTCTGAAAAGCCTGAAGAAATCTTGAAGAGATTTATTTCAATTATGCCTAAAAGAAAAAAAATAGCAATTATGTACAAAAAAGAATTGGGAGATAATCTAAAGTTAAAAGGACTAAAAAAGTATGATATCTATAGGCATAAAAGCTTGACAAGGACAATTTTGATAAAATGAAACTTGTATTCTTAGGAACATCAGCCGCACAACCAACTGAAAGAAGGGGTTTGTCGTGTATTTGTTTAGAAAGAGATGGTGAAATTCTAATGTTTGATGCAGGAGAATCTGCACAGATTTCTTTTATGAAATCTGGTTTAGGATGGAACAAAAAGATGAAAATTTTTGTCACACATCTTCACGGAGATCATTGTGTAGGAATTTTAGGATTATTACAAACAATGTCTATGCAAAATAGAACTGAGACTCTAGAAATTTTTGGTCCAAGCGGGATTGAGGAATTCATTGCGGCAAATATCAAAGTGTTAAACTTTGGATTATCATTTCCAGTTTTGATTAACATAATTAAAGATGAAAAAATTATTGATAATGAAAAATTTTCTATGTATACATGTAAAGCAAATCATTCTATTACAGCATATTCATATCTATTTGAAGAAAAAGATAAACCAGGAAGATTTAATGTCGAAAAAGCAAAGAAGTTAGGTATTCCTGAAGGGGAATTATGGAGTAAATTACAAAATGGGAATCAAATTGAAAATAATGGAATCACAATCAAGCCTGAGCAAGTATTAGGAGAAAAAAGGCCAGGGAAAAAAATTGGTATTTCAGGAGATACAATGCCAACTGACGAATTAGAGAAATTTTTCAATGAATGTGATTATTTGGTATTTGATTCTACATTTCTTGATAAAGAAAAACAAAGAGCACAAGATACTTGTCATTCTACTGCAAAACAAGCTGCAACATTTGGAAAAAATGCAAAAATAAAAAATTTGATTTTAACACATTTTTCAGCAAGATACAAAGATGAAGTGGAACATTTGAAAGAAGCAAAAGAAATTCATAATTCAGTTATTACTGCAAGAGATCTTTTAGAAGTAGAAATTAAATGATTTTTGAATCAATAAAAAATCAAATTAAAGATGTTAAAAAAATTGCATTTGTAACAGGTGCAGGAATCTCACAAGAGAGTGGAATTCCTACATTTAGAGGGAAAGGTGGATTATGGAGAAATCATGATGCAATGAAATTAGCCACAATTGATGCATTTTATGAAAACCCTAAACTTGTTTGGGAATGGTACAATGAAAGAAGGGAAAATATTTTTTCAGTTAGTCCTAATCAAGGCCATAAAGCAATTGCAGATCTTGAAAAATATGTAAAAGTTGTAATTTTAACACAGAATATCGATGGACTTCATCAAAAAGCAGGTAGTTCTGAGGTGTTGGAGCTACATGGAAGTATTGTAAAAATCAAATGTACAGTATGTGATTTTAAAGATGAAATAATGACAAAGTTTTCTGAAATTCCACCCTTATGCAAGTGTGGGAATATACTTAGACCAGATGTTGTTTGGTTTGGAGAATCTTTGCCAGAAGAGATATGGAAACATGCAATAGTTCAGGCAAGTCAATGTGATATGATGATTATTGCAGGAACATCCCTTGTTGTATCACCTGCGAATACCTTACCAATTTATGCAAAACAAAACAATGCATATTTGATTGAAATTAATCCAGAGAAAACTGAAATGTCATCAGAGATGGATTTGATTATTAATGATACCAGTGCAAACGTGTTACCAAAAATTGTTTCAATGTTCAAAGAATAATTTAAAATTAATTAATTCTTAAGAGATTTGTTATGAAATCAAAACCAAAAATTTCATCAGGTACAATTTCATTTTTCAGACTATCTCCAGTTTCTGTAATTCCCTCATAGACCTGATCACTCACATTTTCAACAAGCTTATCTCCAGTTTCTGTAATTCCCTCATAGACCTGATCACTCACATTTTCAACAAGCTTATCAACAGAGGTATCTAAACGCTCTTCAGCCGAATTGCTTATCTTTTCATTTAGTAAATTAATATCATTTTTAACAGAATCTAGGAATGATGCTGAAGTATTTGGGAATAATGCTGAAATTTCTGTAGAGAACATCATTCCCCCTAATATCAAAAAAGTACCGATTATGCCTAGTTTTAGTAACATTATACATTACTTCAAAAAAATGAATTTTAGACTCAAACTAAAAAAAATAATCAAAAATGAGTGAATTTTCTTAACTAATACTAATCAAAAGCTATCCAATCAATAATTCCATCAATATTAGATGATGTTAAAATTACTTTAATTGGTCCCAAAGGGGATTCTTCTGCTTCTTCACATATTACAACTTCTTCAACATACGCTGCTTGTTTGTTTAGATAAAACCAAGTTGAATCATTTCCTAAATTATCTTCAAGATTCCGTGTATAGGTTTTTTGAGATTTTTTAGAATGAATTGCTTCATAAATTTTTTCAAGAGAATTAAGATTTTTTGAATGTGCACTGACTGAAAAATTTTCAGTTTTTATTTCCGAATTTGGGAAAATATTTGAGATTGATTTCATAATTTTTGATGGATCTTCAGAAGGATTGACTGAGCAGGACATTTCTATTTTACAACTGATGTTTGGGATTTTCATTTTACCCAACTTTGAATAATTTTAAATGCAGATTCAACTAATTCATCTTTTGTTAAACCAATATTAGAAATTGCATAATCAGATAAAGCAATTGAATTGCTAATTCCAACTCCTAATTCCCTAGTATCTCTTTCTTCAAAATGTTCTTTTGTTTGAGGATCATCTGATCTTCCTCTTTTTTGTAAAAAATCAAATCGTGTATCAGTTGATGCATGAATTGCTAATAATTTAACAGTGCCAAATTTTCTAAGTACTTGAATTTCATCATTTGATCTTACTCCATCAACTAGAATTACATGTGATGATGATGATTCTATTTTGGGTGTAATTAATTCTGCAATTGCCCCAGGACCATTCTTTTCTCTAAGATCTAACATAAGTTTTCCAAGATTTGATCTTGTGGATTCTAAATTTCTTTTTTTTGCTTCTTCTCGTACTGCATTACCCATATTGATTATTTCATATCCCTTAGGTTCCAATCCTTCAGCAATAGTTGATTTACCTGCTCCAGGCATTCCTGTTAGGCAAACGATTAGCTTTGACAATACATATCAAAAAAAAGGCTCGTCTATGAAGTTACCGGAAATTATTATAAAGATACTTCAAAAAATGTTATAATGCGAACCTTTGTAGCAATTGAAATTTCAAATGAAAATGTAATCAATTCGATTGAAAAATTTCAAAAAGAAATTCATTTTGGTGTAAAGCCAGTACAATCAAGAAATTTACATTTTACATTACAATTCTTGGGTGAAATTTCAGGGGAAACAGTACAAAAAATCATCAAAGTATTACATACAATTGAATTTTCAAGTTTTAATGTTAATTTGAAAGGAATAGGTGTATTTCCTAAACTGAAATTTCCTAGAATAATTTGGGTAGGTACAGATGAAAATGGAGGTAATTTGNTAATTCAACTAGCAAAAAAAATTCAAAAATCNTTAGAACCATTAGGATTTTTTTNAGATAAAGCATTCAAACCTCATATCACAGTGTTTAGAATTAAAAAGAAGGTTGAGNACATAACTAAGGAATTGGAAGGTTACAAAACTATGGATTTTGGAATACAACAAATCACAAGTATTAAGTTAAAAAAAAGTGAGCTNACACCAAATGGACCAATATATTCAGATTTAGAGGAGATAAATGCAATAAAATGAACNAAATAATTTCTAAAATTTCTAAAACAGTTGTTCCATCAAAAACTCTAGAAAAATCAAAAANTGAAATTGCTGAANTAGCATTCAATTTAGTTGAAAAAGAAATCAANAAATTTCCTGAAGTNGTTGATTTAGAATTTGGAGGTTCATTTGCAAAAGGCACCTGGTTACCAAANGANGCAGACATAGATATTTTTGTTAGATTTAAAAAATCTACATCAGAGGAAAAATTTGAGCAAATTTCAAGAAAGATTGGATTTGAATCATTAAANAAATTCTCTCCATATGTAAGATATTCTGAACATCCATATGTTGAGGCTAAAATCAAGGATACAAAAATCAATNTTGTACCATTTTATGATGTAAAACTTGGTGAATGGAAAAGTGCTGCAGACAGATCACCATTTCATACAAAATTTATGAAAAAATCATTAACNCCAAAAATGAGAAATGAAGTTAGAATATTAAAGAAATTTTTAAAATCAAATAAAATCTATGGGGCAGAAATGGCAAAACATGGATTTAGTGGATATGTTTCAGAGGTTTTNATTTTAAATTTNAAAAGTTTTGGAAATCTTATCAAATCAATTTCTGAAATTAAAGAAAATCAAATTATTGGAAAAACTTCAAANAAATTTGAAACATCAATAGTTATCACAGACCCAATTGANNATAATAGAAATTTAGCTGCTGCAATTTCTNATGAAAATATTGGAAAATTTGTTCTTATTTCTAGAGCATTTAAGAAAAAGCCAAAATTGACTTTATTCAAAAATAAAAAATNTAANGTTTCAAAAAAATATTGGGAAAATTTGTTAGTTGTNAAATTTGATTTTAANATGAGAAGTCCAGATATAATATGGGGNCAAATTAAAAGAGCTNCATCATCACTNACTACACAATTAGAATTAGGTGGATTNACCGTACTGAGAAATAAATCATATACGGATCAAAGAAAAGAAGCATATCTCTTATTCTTTTTAGAATCTACAAAAATTCCTCAAATATATTCAAAAAATGGACCAGAATTCTTCAGAGAAGATAGTTCAAAAAGTTTCATTTCTAAAAATCTAAAAAATACTGAATTAATGTGGATTGGAACAAATGGNAAAATTATTTCNCTCGAAAAAAGAAAACATNNTGAAGCTGCCAAATTCTTAACAGATTTCTTGAAAAAAGACCTTCAAACAGGCGTGCCAAAAGGTCTTCTAAATGATTTTAAAAAAGGATTTAGAGTTTCTGTNGGAAGTAAAAATTTGAGCAAATCAATTAAAGAGGAAGNAAGTGAGTTGATTTCAACAGATGGCNCAATCCTTTATTTCAATTAAAAAATTTTCTGAAGAACCATATTCGTTAATTCTTGGATATCCAAAAGCTACTAATCGTCAAATAAAATCAAGAATNAATGAATTAGAAAAATTAAAAATAAAATCCATATTATTGACAGGNCCTACAACNCTTGGAAAATTAGCAATTTTAGGAAANGGGTATGTTGGNGTAGTTGTCCTAGCAAAAAAAGGAAACAANCAAGTTGCTTTAAAAATTAGAAGGACNGATTCGCAAAGAAAAGATATGAAAAATGAATCAATTTTGTTAAAATTGGTGAATTCAGTTGATGTGGGGCCAAAAATGTTTGCAGTTAGCAAAAATTTTCTTGTAATGGAATACATTGAAGGTGAAAAAATTAGTGATTGGGTANATTTGTTAAAAGGTNTAGGTAGTACAAAAAAATTAAAATCCACAATTAAAAAAATTCTTCAAGATTGTTACAAATTAGANAGATTAGGTTTTGATCATGGNGAATTAAGTAATGTGTCAAAACATGTGATTGTAGGAAAAACAAAATCTACTTTAATTGATTTCGAGAGTTCAAGTACAAAGAGAAGACCATCAAATGTTACATCNATTACTCAAGCATTTTTTATCGGTTCAGGAATTGCAAGAAAAACTCAAAAAATTTACAAAAATCCACCTAAAGAAAAAATTATTGGTGCTTTANAACAATACAAACAAAAAAAGACTCAAGAAANTTTTGAACAATTATTAAAAATTCTAAAACTTTAACATCANAAATAATTTAGAATTTTGATTTTGANAATATTCAAGGCTAAATTTANCCCAAAAATGATTNATTTTNTTGGAAATTTATTGTAANTGGTTATAATGGGACCGGCAGGATTTGAACCTGCGACCACTAGTCCCCCAGACTAGTATCATACCAAGCTAGACGACGATCCCNNGTCACAAAGANNCAAAATGAAATTATTAAATNGTCGTTTTAATTACTAAAAGTATGAAAATTTGTAGNNTNTGTCATAAAATTTCTGCAACTGGAGAAAACCANCTTGATTGTATTCAGAAAAAAAGCATTGANTTAGAAAATGCAGANTTCAAAAATNATATTCCTGAAAAACTNAATCTCTCAAANAATAATCAAGAATTAGGAGTTGAGGTAAGAGCAATTTTAGAGCATCTTACAAAAGAAAAAGATAGAGACGAATANNTTCTTAATTATCGTTCTTGAGTTGTCGGTCTAATTAGAATCTCATTTACATTAACATAAGATGGAGAATCAACTGCATACAATATTGCNTTTGCAATATCTTCTGCTTGTAATGCTTCCATCTTTTTTGTATTNTCTACAAAACCTTTCAATGATTCATCTGTAATTGTGTCATTAAGTTCTGTAGCCACAACNCCTGGTTCAATACTAGTAACTCTAATGTTTGAACGTACACTAAACTCTTGTCGCAATCCTTCACTAAATGCTGCAANTGCATGTTTTGTTGCACAATAAACACTACCAGCAGGAAATACTATTCTTCCAGCAACTGATGAAAGGTTTACGATATGACCAGATTTTTTTTCTTTCATATGAGTAATTACAGCCCCNGTAGAATACAAAACACCTTTAATATTCACATCAACCATTCTATCCCATTCNTCNACCTTTAGACTTTTGAAGAAACTCAAAGGCATNAGCCCNGCATTATTTACTAAAATATCAATAGAATTCCATTTTTCTAAAACNGCTTTAGCAAAATTTTCACATTCTTCTCTNTTAGTTACATCTAATCTTTGGAAAAAAACTTCTCCGCCATTTTCAGAGATTTGTTTTGCAAGAGATTCTAATTTATCTACTCGNCTAGCACCAATAGCAACTTTAGCTCCTGCTTTTGATAGTGCTAAAGCAGTTGCAAANCCAATACCNCTACTAGCTCCNGTAATAATTGCAACTTTATCTTNAATCATTTAATCGCGTTAAATCTAATCATCGTAAAAATGTTTAGACGGTTGATTTACAAAAAAATTATCTTTATAAAATAAAAATGATTANTTAAATCATGGAATTAGAAAANTGTGCATATTGTGGTGATTTAACAGATATGGCTTTTCATTGTAATTATTGNAAGGATCCATTTTGTGCAGAACATAGATTNCCTGAAGAACATAGATGTGTAAAANTAACCCAAATTAGAGCAAAAAGATTTGGTGAAAAGAAGGTAATTCGAGATGGAGGTAGAGATAAACCAAATNTCTTCAAACGAATTTTTAGTAAATTTAAAAACTAGTAAGGACTTTTTTCAGGAGAAATTTTTGCACGTCTTCCTTGATAGATTAATGCAATAGCTAATGCAAACATTACCATTGCAGTTAGTGGNAAATTTTGAGGTGCAGGTAAAATGAACCAATAGTAAATACCAAAGCCAAGTGAGACTGCAGCTTGTGTCCACAGTTTAATCCATTTTGGAGCTTTTACTAGTCTACTAATTAGTTCTACAACAAAAATTCCAATTACTGGATAAATTGTATAAAAGAGAAAATCAATTACNTCAACNCCTGTATGAGACATATTTAATGAAAATAATAGGTGTAATTTCTATCTAATCTTCCCAACGAACTTTGGTTGCAATATTTTTGGCAATTAGTGCTTGGGCATTCTCATATGGNATGGTAGCTATATCTTCAGTTTTGAATGGTCCATATTTTTCTAAATCTGCTCCTACAATTTCNTCTACTTCATTAAGAAATCTAATTACAATTTTTTTTGTTTTGTGATTTTGGGANAAAGATTCTAGAAATTTTGATTTTCCGTTAATTGTTGCAGAAAGAATCATCTCTTTTCTTTCTTGTTGTTCTTCCTGTGAATCTAAAATNAATTTTTCTTCNTCTAAAAGATTTCCAATATCAATNTCATTTAATTTTGAAATCTTATCTAATCTAATATGGATTAATAATGATGCCAATTNGGTTGCCATTTCAATCATAGTATCTTTAATTTTACTTTCAACACCATCAAATTCTTGTTTTTTTAGATTTCCTATAAAATCAGANAGATTTCTGTAATAATTTTGNTCAATTTCNAATAGAGAGATCTCTTCAGTTTCTCGTAGAACTGTATTATGTAAAGAATTGATATNGATTTGATTTGATTCTGACATTTCTTACCTAATCCTTAAATGCTGGATGTATTTGTGTTTGATTGAAGTACAAAAATTGCCCTATAAAGTAAGTCACGGTGAAGCAATCCAAGTTACATACTCTCCAGACGAAGTATTCTCAAGAATTNAACATGAANNTATTCAATTTATTGATCTACAATTTACTGGATTAACTGGTCATTTTCANCATACCACAATTTCTGCTNATACTTTTACACCTGAACAAATGCGTGATGGATTACCAAAATTAGATGGTTCATCAATTATTGGATTTACCAGTATTGATGATTCAGATTTACTCTTAAAACCAGATCCTAATACATTTGCAATAATTCCTTGGTTAACAGAAAACAAAACAGCAAGACTTCTTTGTGATGTTTATTGGGGAGAAAATAGAGGNAGNCTNTCAAGAGATCCTAGAGGTATTTCTCAAAATGCTGAGAAGTNTGTCAAATCTCANGGATTTGATTTTAGTACGTGGGGTCCAGAAGTAGAATTTTTTGTTTTTGATAAAGTACATTGGGATGTTCTAACTCCATACAAAGGACAATCATATTCAATTGAATCAAAAGAGGCTCCATGGAGTAATGATGGTGATGGATATCCAATGGGATTACAAGAAGGATATTATCCAAGTACGCCAGCTGATACTCTTACACCNTATAGAAATGAATGTGTAAATATTCTTAACAAGAATTTTGGAATTTTATGTGATAATCANCATCATGAAGTTGCAACTGCAGGACANTGTGAGATCGATATCNAATATGATNATATGACAAATGCTGCAGATGCTGCACAATCTTACAAATATGTTATTAGAAATGTTGCACAAAAATATGGAAAAGTTGCAACAATGATGCCAAAACCAATTGCAATGGATTCAGGTTCTGGAATGCATGTTAATGTTAGTTTATGGAAAGGAAAGAATAATGCATTTTATGATCCAGATGATGTAATTGANTTAAGNCANCTTGGAAGATATTTCTGTGGTGGAATTATTAATCACGCAAAAGCATTATCTGCAATTTGTAATCCTACAACCAATTCATATCATCGATTAGTTCCAGGNTATGAGGCTCCAGCATATATTGCGTGGAGTTCAGGAAATCGTTCAGCTNNTGTAAGAGTTCCTAAACANCTAACAGGTAAACAATATTCAAATCTTAAAAGATTAGAGTTTAGAGCTCCTGATCCTTCATCAAATCCATATCTTGNATTTGCTGCTGTAACAGCTGCTGGAATGGATGGAATCAAAAAGAAAATGGATCCTGGAGANCCAGTTAATGANGATATTTTNAAAATGACAAAATCTGATCGAGCTAAAAAAGGAATNGGNGTTCTTCCAAGAAATCTTAGTGAAGCNTTAGATGAACTAGAGAGTGATAGAAAATTCCTTCTTCCAATTTANACAAATGATGTTATTGACAAANTTATAGAATTAGAAAGAAGNGATCAACGTGAGATTGCAATNAGACCACATCCTCACGAATTTTATTTGTATTTTGATGTCTAGNTTATTCTTAAAAATANTTTGAATAAAATTAAAAAAACATCATTCGTATATGTNAAAATTAATTGANTTTTTTTAAAATAATTTTTTAAATTACTTACATCATTCCGCCCATATCAGGCATTCCACCCATTCCAGGTGGCATTCCAGGCATTCCGCCCATTCCACCCATTCCAGGTGGCATTCCTCCTTCTCCTCCACCTGGTGGTCCACCNCCAGATTTTTGGGTAGCAATAACATCATCNATTCTAAGAATCATACATGCTGCTTCTGCAGATGCAGATACAATTTGAAGTTTAACTGCAAGTGGTTCAATAATATCACTAGATTTCATATTAGCAATCTTACCTTTCATAACATCAATTCCAGTCCACTTTTCTCCTTTNTGTTGTTTTGAACGAAGAANAGTTAGTGTNTCAATTGGATCCATTCCAGCATTTTCAGCTAAAGTTAATGGAATTGATTCTAAAGCATCAGCAAATTTTTCAGCAGCTANTTGTTCTCTTCCTTCAAGAGANTTTGCCCAACTTCTAAGTTTAGTTGCAGCATAAGTTTCAGGGGCACCNCCACCTGCAACGATTTCAGGTTTTTCAATTACNTCTTTTACAACCATAAGTGCATCATGAACAGAACGTTCAACTTCATCNACNACTCTTTGAGAACCTGCACGTAAAAGNAAAGTTACAGATTTTGGATGNTTACATCCCTCTACAAATACCCATTTGTCTTCTTCAATTTTTCTTTCTTCAACAAGTTCTGCACTGCCAAGATCTTTTTCAAATAGATCATCTAGATTTGTTACAATTCTAGCACCTGTTGCTTTTGCAAGTTTTGTGAGATCACTTTCTTTAATTCTTCTAACTGCAATAATTCCAGCTTTTGCCAGATAATGTTGTGCCATATCGTCAAGTCCTTTTTGACAAAGAACNACATTTGCACCAGAACCAATTACTTTGTCTACCATTGTTTTTAGCATTCTATTTTCTTCATCTAAAAATGATTTTAGTTGTTGAGGATTTGAAATGTTAATTTTAGCATCAGTTTCAGTCTTGCTGATTTCTAATGCAGTNTTAATTAAAGCAATTTTAGCATCAGTAATTTTTTTAGGCATACCTCCATGAACAATTTCTTTGTCTAGAACAATTCCCTGAATAATCATAGANTCTTTGATAGAACCNCCTGCTTTCTTTTCTACTTTAATATCATCAATATCAACATTGTATCTATCAGTGTCCCTTTCTGAAACAGCAAGAATTGATTTTACNATTATTTCTGCTAGTTGATCAGANTCTTTTCTTACAAGTTTAGTTTGCATTGAAGTTTTTGCAATTTTAGTTAGAATANTTCTATCATTTGCAGAAATTGTATCTGAAATACTTTCAAGGAATTGTTTTACCTTTTTTGCAGATTTTCTATAACCATCAACGATGATTGTTGGATGAACATCTTGATCAATTAATGATTCAGCCTGTTCAAGTAAACTTCCTGCTAAAACAACTACAGAGGTTGTTCCATCTCCCACTTCATTATCTGTAGTTTTTGAAATTTCAACAAGCATTTTTGCTGCTGGGTGTTGAACNTCAATTTCCTTTAAGATGGTTGCACCANCATTTGTAATAGTAACATCGCCTAACGAATCAACGAGCATTTTATCCATTCCTCGTGGACCTAGACTGGTATGAACGATTTCTGNAACGATTTTACAGGCANCAATGTTATTCTTTTGTGCATCACGACCTTTAGTTTCTGATCCACCTTCTTTAAGAAGAACAACAGGCATATTTCCTTTTGATGTTGCTTGCATACCCATAGTTGCAAAAACTCCTAATTCCCCTTTTATACCTTCCAGATCAATGATTGAGAGTATTCTCAAATTATCGGTGTTTTTAAATTGGGAAAATTTAGTCTCAAATTATGGCTAAATCACAAAATAAGGAAGCTTACAATAATATTTTTAGNAAATTAAAAGATCATCANAAATGGTTTGAAAATTCAATTCCATTAATTGCTAGTGANAATGTTCCTAGTCCNGCTGTCCGTGAAGCAATCATTTCTGATTTTGGTAATAGATATGCTGAAGGTTGGCCTGGAGAAAGAGTGTATGCTGGATGTGTCTACATTGATGATGTAGAGTTTGAATGTATGAAATTAGCTAAAAAATTATACAAAGCAAAATTTGCAGATGTGCGTCCGATTTCTGGAGTTGTTGCAAATCTAGCAGTGTATTCTGCTTTTACTAATCCAGGAGATGTAATGTTAGCACCTTCTATTCCTGCAGGTGGACATATTTCTCANGGGAAAAAAGAGCATTCAGGAACTGCTGGTTTAGTTCATGGATTAGAAATTGAATTTTATCCATTTGACGCACAAGAAATGACAATTGATGTAGACAAAACTAAACAAAAAGTTAAGGAATTAAAAAAANCNAATCGTCTTCCAAAGATGGCAATGTTTGGNGGTTCATTATTCTTNTTTCCACATCCTGTCAAAGAGTTATCAGATTTTCTAAAAAGTTATGATATGCATATCAATTATGATGCAGCACATGTTGCAGGNTTAATTGCAGGAGGNAAGTTCCAAGATCCTTTACGTGAAGGTGCAGATACAATGACAATGAGTACTCACAAAACATTGTTTGGNCCACAAGGTGGACTTGTTTTAGGTTCAAAAGAACATGAAGAGGTAATTAAAAAAGCAACATTNCCAGGTCTTACAAGTAGTCATCATATTCATCATATGGCAGGAAAAGCAGTTGCTTTTGCAGAAGCTCTAGAATATGGAAAAGATTATGCTGTANAAGTAATAAAAAATGCAAAGTTATTAGCTGATGCTTTGAGTGACATGGGATTCAAAGTGTTGGGAGAAAGNAGAGGATTTACACAATCACATCAAATTGCAGTTAATGTATTAGATTATTCTGATGGAGGTAAAGTTGAAGCAGATTTAGAAAAAGCTAACATTATTGTAAATAGACAACTNATTCCAGGCGATATTAAGGCTGGAAGAAATTATTTCCATCCAGGAGGAATAAGATTAGGAGTTTCAGAAATTACTCGACTTGGAATGAAGAAATCTGAAATGCTAGAAATTGCTTCTTTCATTAAGCAAGTTNTAATTGAGAAAAAGGATCCAAAGAANATTCTATNAAAAGTGAAATCATTAAGAAAAGATTATCAAAAAGTGAAATTCTGTTTTGATAANAAATTNGGTGCTTACGAATACGTCAAACTAAGATAATTTTTAGGAATAATCAGTAAGAAGTTGTTGATCTCCTTTACTTTTACCAAATACTAGTTCTATCTCATCAGAGAGTGCATGTATTCTNCCTCTNTGATATTCACCAACATCATATTTCTCAACAAGTCTTTTTGCAAGTTTTAGATATTTTTCTACAGAACCTCTAGTTATTGTAGGAATTAGTTTATGNGAACAAGTACAAGTTTGAATAAGAGGCATTCGACGATATGATTTTCCACAACTAGTACATCTAAAACTCTGTCTGGCATATGCTCTTAGATTTCCCATTAAATCAGGAACAAGGTGTGTAGAAANTACATTTGAAACNATTTCTGATGTATNTACTACATCAATTAATTCAGCNTTTTTTACTTGCATATCAAATTTGTCAAGCATTGAGCCAAGTGTAGAGTATGCACTACGTGATTTTGAAGTAGTCAATGAGGTAGTTTCATGNGTAAAGAAATAATCATAAAATTGTCTTTCAGTTTCAATTCGTGATTCTACAATTTCTACTGATTTTACATTTGATGCCTTNTCTGATTGAAGNGTAGATTCAAAGAATTCTAGAGGNAGTAGTTTTGTGACCTCAAGATTATGTGCTTGAGGTTGAGATTCATGTGGTAATACTAATGGTTGAACAAGTAACGGTGCATCCATTAATCCACCAATTCGATCTGAAAGAAATTGTCTTGAGAAATTAAGAAGACTNTCCATTAGAAGCATGATTGAATCTGCATCACCATCTGCATCTCTTCTTTTTGCTGAATGCCAATTTGGAGTTGCAAAACAAACATGNGTTTCAGTATATCCAATAATTCGTCCTACAATTCCTACTGAAGTATGTGGAGCTAGACCAATAACTAAATGGCCAANAAGATCTTCNATATTCNTAACATTATAAAATGAAGATTTTCCATAAAATTTCTTTAACAGAACATCAATGTATTTACAAGTTGAAACAAGATATTTCCCACTNTCNTAAGGAATTATCACGTCTTGNATACGAAGTTCAATTATTTGATTCGAGTTTTCAATTNGTTTTCCTTCAATGTCATGNGAATAACCTAATTCCTTTAGTTTTTCTATTGANGTTCCAATCCATGATGGTTTGAATTGAGTAAGTGGGGAATTTGTNGCATCAAATCTCACNGTTCCATCTTTGAAAACTGTTAAACCAAAATTTTGTCGTACAAGTCCTTTTTCAAGAGGTTCTGCAATCTTNTCTTGGCTGATTAGTTCCTTTACTCCCTTAAATGGTTCTTTAGCACGAAATCCCATTTTTTCTTGAGCTGATCGTANTTTTGCTTTTANTGGAAATTCTTTTTCCGAAAATGATGGTGCTTTNCGTTTACATTTTTCACAAAATGGTTCTTCTAGAATATCTCTACAGTAAAAACATCTGTAAGTAATTACAGTTTTTGTGCCACATTTTAGACACTTTATTCCAATAGACGATTCATTACATTGATTACAATATCTGTTGAATATTTTAGCAAAAAAATGTTCATTTCTTGATGCTTTTAGTANATCTCTTGTAGGACCNCCCTTATCACTTACAGGAAANAGAATGTGAGATGGTGGTTTCATTTGTCTTGGTGCTGCTTTTTCAGGTCTNCCAATTCTAACACCAATTGATGTTGANAATTTATTTCTAATCTCAATNCCAGATGATTTTGATAAAATTTTTGGNACTGATTGATCATNGATAATTGGTTTTTTCCTAAACAAAAGATTATAGAAAATTTTAGTTTCTTGTTCTTCTAAAATTATAACTTCATTCTCAATTTTATGAGGAGTNCCCAACTTTTCAAGAATTTTTTTTGATTCAATTGGATATTCAATGGATNTTTCATTAACATTATTTGGTTCCAAAAGTTTACTGAGNTCTTTAGAAGATATCATATCCCAAAAATACAGNTATTGTGGATGNAGTGNTATTTGGAAATCAAGAGAAATTTTTATTGCATCATCAATCGTGGGTNTTTTANTCAAAAATTGANTTAGTNGTTGATCTTTAGGCTCNTNTTTTTCAATTTTTTGTTTTAATTCTTCAATCCAAAATTCNTCAACATATCCAGAAGGAATGAGTTGGGCNTTGTTTTCAAGAAAATCTCCAAAAGTGATTAAAATNTCTCCTAGATGAAGTATTTTTTCAATTTCATTTTTNATTTCTAATCCATGTTTTACATCTTTAATTTTTACAACATTTCCATTATTCAGACGAACNGTTGGAGTATCAATTGAATCAACAAAGGCAACTGTTGCACCTTTNCCNGGAAGATCAATTTTGATTTGAGTTCCTACGACAATAGTATGATCAAGAATTTCTCCAANTACAGGATGTATTCCAACTGCTGCAAAACCAGTATTACATGCTCTTCCATATCTTAACCGAAATCCACCTAATTTGTTAGGCATNGATAGAACTGAACGCCCAGTGATTACTTCACGCATTCTTTTAGCAGCAGCGTCTTCTTGATTGTCTCCNGTTTGTACTGCTCCTTTCAAATCATTAAGCCATTCCCAACCATCTAGATTATACATNTCAATTCTTTTGAGAAGTTTTTTGGATCTTCCAATCAATCCATCATTTAAGACACGTAAAGCNCCACCTCTAACTCTATTAGTTTTGATACGANCCATTCCTTTNTGATTTACAACTTCATANGGATCAGTATCAACACCATCTAATTCAACTGGGAGATGAGAAATAACATGTTCAATATCTTCATCTAAAATATGAAATTGAAAACTACTGGCTTCCCTTTCATAAATTCTCAATTCTTCTANAAATCTACCCGTTTCATCATCAAATGAATTGGCTTGAAATTTTGTTAGGCCAACTGCTTTTCTCACATGATCTGCAATTAACATAGTAACTGCAGATTCAGTTCCACCTGCTGAACGCATTGGTCCGGCAATTGAGACTGAAAGATACTCAGTTCCATCTTTATTTTTTTTTATTTTAACTTCACTTATTCCTTGTAGTGGAGCAATGGTTACTCCTTCAGTTACAATTGCTAATCCCACACGAACTGCAAGATCTAGTTTATCTTCTAAGGAAGCATCTGGAAGAGCATATTTTCCTAGAGCTAATTCTTTAGAAAGAATTAAGGCAGAAAGTTCTTTCCCGTGAATTTTTAATAATTTTCTTAGTGGTTCGGCAATATCAATATCATGCATTTTTGCAACTCGATCTGCCAAATCAAATGCAATTTTAGGTTCAATTATGGCTGATGAATCAAATAAAGTTGCTTTTGCAGATGCAGCACTCTCAAAAATTGTAGTAGTATTATTTGAGAGGTTTGAATAATAATTAAAATAATAATTAGGCATCTTAATGTCCTTAATTCGAGAAATTGCGTCATTTTCAGACATAATACAATACTACTACTTGCTTCTTTGAATTGCTTTTGCTATCTCTTCAAGTTTTTTGATACTTCCCCCTTTTTCAAGGAAAGTGCCAATAACTAAAGCATCAGCTCCTGCTTTAACTAAACTTTGAGCTGTTTTAACATCTCTAATACCTCCACCAACTATTAAAAATCCATTAAATGCACGTCTGACGGTTTGAACCATTTCTGGAGTAACATTGGTTTTTGCACCAGAACCTGCTTCTAGATATACAAATCTCATTCCAAGGAATTGTGCTGCAAGTGAGTATGCTGCAGCAATTTTTGGTTTTTCAAATGGAATTCCACGAGCTGCACCAACAAACCAAGCAGATGTTCCATCTCCAATAACCAAATAAGCAGTTGGAAGAGGTTCTAATCCAAATTTCAAAACACTTGGAGCACCTAATGCTTGTGCTTGTGTGATAAAGTATGGATTCTCTGAATTCATTAATGAACTAAACAAAATTGCATCAGCATCAGGAACAACACCAGTTACGTTTCCTGGAAACAAAATTATTGGAATTTTAATACCTTGTTTGATGCCTTTTACTACTTGAGCCATTTCGATCTGATCAGTTGCAGACGAACCACCCACCAAAATTGCTGAAGCACCAATTTTTTCAACATCCTTAGCAAGTTTGTTTGATTCCTCCAAATTTGACACTTCAGAATCGATTAATACAAACAATAACGCATTTTTCTTTTTTAATTCAGATTTTAGGAATGATTCTACCTTATTTCCAACCATAAAGTATGTCTGTATGTGGCTCTTTAAAGTTTAATTGGAATAGGTGTATACAGATTTGTATAGCTATGTCAAAGTTTAAAGGATCTAATTTTAACAATATTATTAGTAAAATCATCAAAAATTCACTATTTACAGAGCGACAAATTGAAATTATTTTAAATCAGAAGGATATTCAAGAATCTAAGTTTTCAATTTCAAAAGGTGCGTATTATAGGCAAGTTGGACAATCTAGAGAGAAATTAATTGGATTATACTATACAATTATCCTTTTTCGTGCTTTAGGCATACTTTTACCTGATGATATTGATGTGATATCCAAACTCTCCGAGCAGGTTAATGTGATTAATGATAGTGATATTTTCCCAGAAAGGGAAGAAGAAGTGATAAGGGTGATAGATAGGCTTGTCCGTCAGTCGTGTAATATGTGATAGTTGTGATTAAGTTGTTCTTCTCTAAAATGATAAGTTTGTGATAATACATGTGAGATTGTTAATCTAAAGTGTGAAAAAATATTGTTCAATCACAATAAATCACGACGTATGCCTCAAATCTGTGATGTTAGTAGAAATTCCCGAACCTGAAGTGATTTTAGGTGTGATTGCTGCATTTTTGATAGGTTTGGGTGGATTATATGCCTACTTCAAAGTAAGACCATTCATTAAATCTAAAAATGAAATGACTGATGTATCACAATTAGAGCGTTTAGAGTATTATGAAAGACAGTTAATTGATATGAAAATACGCCTAGATGCCATCGAAATACAGGGTATTGAGGAGAAAGTTGAGGATCCTAACTTAGAATTAAAACAATTTTTAGAAAAATTAGCAAAAAACAATGTTTTAGAAAAACAATCCATTAAAGAAGAGCCCCAATCCGAAGTTGTGGTTGAAAAAACAAATTTAACGCCTAAAATGTCAAATATTGACTACTCAAATCCAACAAATCACGTGTTACATCTAATCACAAACAATATCATGACATCACGTGATATACAAATCACATTAAAAAAGAGTAGAGAGCATACTTCAAGATTAATGAAGAAATTATTTGAAGAAGGGTATGTTCAAAGGAATACTGAATCCAAACCTTATACTTATTCAATTACCGAGAAAGGGATTTCAAAGGTTGGAGAAATTCAAATTAATCCAACAACAGTTTAGAAATTTTTTAGATTTTAATTGTTTATTTTTTGAGATATTTTGATGGTTTGGTATGTCCATTTTTAATTTAAAATCCAGGGATTATAGAGTTGTAAAGGATTGATGGTTTGTAAGAAAAAGAATTATTCCTCTAATTGTTTTTGAGATATTTTCTTTAGAGACAACCATGTTTTACAATTAATTATAAATTAATAATTTTAATAAATTATATATATTATTAAATTATAATAACAATATGTCAGTACAAGACAATGAAGTCCTAGTAAAAATAACATCTGCTGGAACAATTTCAATCCCTAAACAATTTAGAAAGTACATGGATGTTCAAAAAGGGGAATATGTCAAATTAATGCTTGAAAATGACATATTAGTTGTAAGAAAAATCACCATTTCTTAGTGATTATTGTTGTTTTTGAGATATTTTGATGGTTTGGTATGTCCATTCTCTTCCATTTCTGGTCCTTTCTGTCTTGCCTTTGGTTGAAAAACGAGCCAAATATGTTGAAATTACACTAAGTTTGATTGGCTCATTAAATTCATCTTCATATTTTTCTAAAATATTTGTTGATGTAAATTTGCCCATAGGGAAGAATTTGTCGACAATATGCCAAATTTTGGAACCAACAGATTCCAGGTTTGGTGTTTGTTGTTCTTCTTCAATATTCATTAAATCCATCATTTCGAAGATTTTTAGTACTTTTTCTCTGGTTACATTACCTTCTAATTTAATATCATATTTGGCTCCATCAGAGTCTTCCATATCTATACGAATACGTTTTTTGGCCATGTTTGAGATCTAATGGATCTAATGTTAACAGTTCAATTGATCCAAGAAGTTTTGTTAACATTATGGTATGTTAACATTGACTGCCTAGCCCACGCCTAGAGGTTTTTTCGTTATTAACAATATTTTTAATCAAAACCCCCTAAATTTAGATATATTCATGCCTGGAGTGGAAATAAAGGGGTTAATTTTGGATATTCACATTGTTAACGTCAATCTTAACGCCTGGAATGGAAATATNGGGGTNAAAACAAGGTTATTTTGAAATTTCTTAACATGANTTTAACANNATGTTAATTTCTAAAGAAACCCACACACCAATATTTCCACTCTNNCTTTTTTTATTATTTTTTTTTTTTGAAAATCTAAATCTAACTAAAAATAATTAATTACAAACTAAACTACTATTACTATTNTATACTATACTCTCATAATTTAGATATGATTGTATAATGTTGAGAGGAAACAAAGGTGTGTGAGTATGTCTGACCCNATAGATAGATTACTTGATGCTGCAGAATCTGGNAAATCAATAATCAAAAANAGAGAAATTCTTCATTTTACATATATTCCAACTANAATTCTACATAGGAATTCAGAACAAGAACAAGTTACCCAATCACTATTACCTATTCTAAAACAATCTAGACCATCTAATCTCTTAGTTTATGGNAAACCTGGAACNGGAAAAACNCTTGTTGTTAANAAAGTAATTTCTAAAATTCAAGAAAGAGTAGAGAAATCTAATTTCCCAATCAAACTTGTATATTCAAACTCTAAAGAAGAAACAACTCTNTATGGATTATTAGTAAGTCTAGGCAGACAATTAGGCCTAAATGAGAAGGAATTACCACNAACNGGNNTAGCAATTAGTGAAGTTTTCAAAAGATTACTTAANAAAATTGATAAAGAAAAANTTAATGCAATTTTTGTTATTGATGAAATTGATTATCTAGCTCAATTAGTATCTAAAACAGGNAAAGATGTCTTATATCAATTAACTAGAGCAAATGAACGGTTAGAACANGGTTCATTAACNTTGGTAGGAATATCCAANGATTTGACATTCAAAGAAAAACTNGATCCTAGAGTAATTAGCAGTCTTGGNGAAGAAGAAATTGTTTTTACAAATTATAATGTTGAACAAATTAAAAAAATTCTAGAAGATAGAATTCATGAATCTTTTATTGAGAATTCNGTAGAGGAACCTGCCCTAAATCTATGTGCAGCACTTGCTGGAGGNGAACATGGTGATGCTCGTAGAGCNATTGATTTACTTAGAGTTGCAGGGGAACTTGCTGAACGNCAACAATCAGACAAAGTCACAATTGAGCATGTAAGAGAAGCCTCTCAAAAAATAGAAGAAAANAAAGAAGAAACCTCTCTCAAATCATACCCATTACACGAAAAATTAGTTATTTTAGCCATTATGAAAGCAAATGGTTCCTCCACTGGAGAGATTTATTCATCTTACAAAAACCTCTGTAAAATTGTGGGACGAGATGAACTCACTCAAAGAAGAATTACTCAAATGTTAAGTGAGATTGAATTATCGGGAATAATTAATGGGCGATTNATTCANCAAGGAATTCATGGCAGAACAAAAAAATTCAAACTTACAATTTCATCTGAAATGATAAAAAAAACATTCAAAGATGATTTAACTTTGCAAGATATTGTCTAAATCAGAATTATAATTTTGATGAAACACTTGAAATGTTTTCAAATTAACCATTAAAGCAATTCCTGGATTTGGTGTCATTCCAACACTTGCCTGGAANGGAGTTTGTTTTTGCCATGAACCAGAGTTAACCAANAAAATTCCTTTATACAAATCCAATTGAGCCTTATGAACATGTCCTACATGAAAAATATCNGGAATATCTTCAATTACCAACTGGTCTTCCATTTCAGGCGCAATNGGTGTCTGNCTACCATAAATTGGGCTCAAATGTCTTCCTTTTAGTAGATATTTCATTACATTAGTTGGTTTGTCATAACTTAGACCAGGTGTTGTCTTTACAATATCATCNATACTNTGTCCATGAAACATCAATATCTTAACACCATTCAATGACACCATAGCTGGATTTCCAACCATNACTACATTTTCTCTTTCCCACAAACCAGAATTGTATTTCTTTGGAATTGCAGGTTGTGGNAAAGCTCTTCTTCCAGGATCATGGTTTCCNGGCATAATTACAATCTGAATATTTTTAGGAATTTTGTCTAACAAACCCTCAACTTTTTTTAATTGNTCTTCAATTGTNTGGCAAACCAATTCTTTATTTTGATTCGGATAAATACCAACACCATCTACTATNTCNCCTCCAATTAGTACAAATCGAATTTTTCTNGCAACTGGATCTGGACTAGACAACCATAAAACAAAATCAGTAAATTCTTCTTCCATGAAATATTTACTTCCAATATGTAAATCTGAGAGAAATACTGCATAAACCTCCATTTCTGACTTGTTAGTTGCCTGTTCTGGAATATCGGGCAGAATCAAATCTTTAATTATAAATCCTGAATTTTTCCCAAGACTAACTCTTGCCATAACAAATTGATCGATTAGTAACATATCGGCAGTTTTTTGTAACTCATCATCAAAAATTATACCCTCAAATGAGCCTGAAGGATCCTCTAAAATTAATTTTGTAATATTACGCTCTGAATTTTTTACAGTTACTAATCCACACACATACACATCATCTTCAGGTTTTTTGGTTTTAACAAAAGATAATGATTTTAACATTTTTGCTTCTGGTCTATCAGAAATAATTCGTTTGAGTTTGTTAAAACGACTAGAAAATAAGGCATTGTATCCTTTAACCCCCTCCCCTGAAGTAATTTTATTGGTAGGATCAGANAANACCTTGATTTCACTTACTAATCCAGGATTCNCTTTAATCCCAAGATATGTCTCTAAATCATCTTGATTAATCTGAAATAATTTTTGNTTAGTCTTTTCTTTNATTAATTCCTTAATGATTTTCTCTAATTTTTGAACATCTACATCTTCTAAAATTTTAAAGGCATCTGGATGAATTTGGAATCCTTTGTTTAATGCATAATTTAATGCAAAAGTAACTTCCTTTTTCATATCAAAAAATATCATCTGGTTTAATTAAATCTGCGCTTAACTACTAACCCTCAAATAATGTTAAATTAAAAAATCAATATGAAAGGAGTTAGAGTAATTCTATTTTTCATATTTTTAGGAATTTTTGCTAGTGCATTTCAAATTGGTTCAATGTCTACTGTTAGTGAAGAAGAAGCAAATGAATTCATGGNAGAATTTGAANAATTAGTTTTAGATATTGATGCTTTTGGAATTTTTACTCATAATACTACTTTAGCATTACCNATGTTTATTCCTGGNTTTGGTGTTGNATGGGGAATNTTNTCTGCATGGTCCACTGGTTTCGCTTTTGCTGCAATTGCAACCACTNTACCTGAAATACAAAATATTCCNCCNCTTTCAATTCTNTTTTTATCNCCATTTGGATTAATGGAAATATTTGCATANTCTTTAGGCATTTCTAGAAGTTTTATCTTGATTAGAGCAATTACTAAAAAAATTAATCTTACTCAATTCATCAAACCAACAATCATAGAAATTGGAATTGTTGTGGGTCTTCTTTTNGCAGGTGGNTANCTTGAATTTTATATGATCGAACTTGCTCAAAATTCAGGTCTTGAAATGANTGATTTTTNANAAATTTTAACAATAATTTAAAAATTCAATTTTCCCATTGCCATCTATAATTCATGTATGAATCTAAACTNGTTTGATTAAACACCATTACAGACAAATCAGAAAACTCTTTTCCTTCCAAATCNTTTACAACTCCTACAAAACTAGTCTCATTNTCAGTAGTTANTGCCTCAAAAACATGAACTTTCATTTTACTAGTATCAAAATTATTTTCTTTAAGATAAATTGCTATTTCTGAAGGCATAAAGTGNTTATCTGGTTGTTTCNGCCAAGGTCTTGGAACTAAAACTACACTAAATCCATCAATCAACGCNTTTTGTAATTCTAATTTCTTATCTTCAATNGGAGTAGTTACATGCATTGTAATNACTTTTGATTTNTCAAGTGGAACTTTAGCTCTTGAAGCTGCAACTTGAATAGAACTGATTCCAGGAACAATTTCTACCTCTCCAAAAATCTCAATTAATCTGTCTACAACTTCTGATTCAGAAAAATTTACATCTCCAGTAAATGGAATCACCAAAATTCTATCTCCTAATTCAGGCTGTATTTTTTGATATGATTCCTCCTGATCATTCATTGTTATTTCATAGATTTCTTTTCCTTCNATTAGACTNTCTATTGTTTGAAGTGTGTATTTGTAACCNATAACNACATCACAATTTTGAATAATCTCTTTTACAACTTCAGTTACATATTTTGGTGAACCAGGACCCACACCAACAGCATAAACTTTACCCAATTTTATTTCGTAAATTTTTGTCTGTCTTTAATGTACTGAACAAAAGGNCCCCAATCAACTTTCATGTATTTTGTAGGCTCTTTTGCNGGATATTTTACCCAGTCTTGTGCTATTGAATATTGAAATTTTTCTTCTTTNCCATTTTTTTCATATTCTAATTGTAAGACACTTCCCCAAGTTTTTTCTTCAAATTTTATACTTGAAATATCATCAAATGCNAATTCAACATTTCGTTCATCTTCNACATCTTCTATTAATTCCTCTTCATCATAACCATCATGACGAATCATTGTATTTTTTGATCTAATAAAATTAAGAACCTGTCTTTGAGTNATTGCTTTCCACCATTTCATTTTNGCNTCTGTTTTNTGCACAAACATNAGGTGTTTATCGGTTAGTACNAACATNCCTTCTCTACCACCAAGTGNAAAGAATTTTTTTGATTCTCTCCAAATTGAAACTAAATGTGCCTGAATTTTTTCATCCTGTTGCATATGAGGTGATTTATTTGACTTTGTTAAAAACTAATACACTTGGCTTTTATGTAAGAGATTTTNAAAAAATTTATTGAAAAAAATTGTAATAATTATTGCAATTTCATTANTNTTAGTTAGTGTNGGAAACCAANCATTTGCTCAATCTGATGAGAAATTAGTTGTTTTAGAAACAAANCTTGGAGTGATTACAATNGAATTTTTCCCAAATGATGCACCAAATCATNTANANAATTTNNTANCTCTAACTNAATCTGGATTTTATGANGGANNAATTTTTCATAGAATNATTCCNGGATTTATGATTCAGGGTGGAGATCCTAATACNATNAATGGNGATCNAAGNACNTGGGGANNNGGNGGNCCTGANNANAANNTAAATNCAGAATTTAANNCAATCAAACATNANCGNGGAATTGTTTCNATGGCANGNNCNNNTGATCCAAANAGTGCAGGCTCNCAATTTTTNATNGTNCATAAGGNNTCNAANTNTCTNGATGNNCAATANACNGTATTTGGTAGAATNGTAACTGAANAAAGTTTTNAAACNCTNGANAAAATTGCAGNNNTNGANACTNNTGGTAGCACTCCAATAAATCCTGAAAATGTAAGAATTACAAATGCTACAGTAGTTGAACGTTCAGAAATTTCAAATTTAATGGATTTATCAGAACCTGAACGGACCATTTCTGATTATGTCCAACCTCCCGAGAATCAAATTTATGAAAGTGGAGAACATAAAATAAAACTTAGTTTTCCTTCAGGATGGCTTTTACAAGAACCTAAAAAATCAGATTCTAATGCACCAGATATTGTTGCTGTAGGACCTCAAACAGGAAATTTTCCAGCAGTAATTTCTCTTCTGATTGAGGAATCAGAAGAAAAAACATTTGAGGAATTGATTGAAGAAAAACACCAAACATTAGAGGAAGTTGTTTTAGACGGATCTCTTGAAATTATTTCTACTGAAAAATCCACTGTTTTTGAGAACCCTGCATATGAAATTATAGCAATTGGATATTTTGAGAGAGGAGGAGAATATTTTGATGTTAAATTTAAGGAGGTTTTAATTTATGATGAAAAAAGATTCTTTACTATTACATATTCAAATGATGTAAATGTATTCAATAGTCAATTACCAATTTTCAAACAATCTTTGGATACATTTGAGATTCTAACTGTTGATCCTGAACTCGAAGGCGGTGGTTGTCTCATAGCTACTGCAACATATGGTAGTGAGATGGCATTAGAAGTTCAACAATTACGAGAATTAAGAGATAACACACTACTACAAACAGAATCAGGTACAAGCTTCATGAGTACATTCAATGATGTTTACTATTCATTTAGTCCAATAATAGCTGATTATGAAAGAGAAAACCCAGTCTTCAAGGAAGTAGTAAAACTTGCAATTACTCCCATGATTAACTCACTATCTATCTTGAATTATGTAGATATGGATTCTGAAAGTTCAGTATTAGGATATGGAATATCATTAATCCTACTTAATTTGGGAATGTATTTGGGAATTCC